>JBCAXI010000210.1:0-5341 GCA_038534175.1 Planctomycetota bacterium
GGGCGGCGAGCCCGCCGGCGCCGCCAGCAAGGTCGTCCGCATCGTCGACGAGGGCGATCTGGGCCTCGCGCTTGGTGCCCTCGATGGGCGGGATCGCCTGCTCGAAGCCCTGCAGCATGTGCCGTGCATTCTCGAACGTGCCCGCCTTTTCGGCGAAGGTGGCGCCGGGGAAGACGACGTCCGCCTCGTCGATGAGGTCGGTGGGCAGCGTGTCGATCAGCACGCTGAATTTGCCTGCGAGGGCACCCTTGAGCTCGGGGGCGCCCCAGTCGTTGGGGTAGTTGCCCGTGACGACGACGCCGGCGATGTCGGACTTGCCCGAGCCGTGGCCCAGGCGCTCGACCGCGGCGTCGTACTCGAGCAGCTCGCCGCCGAAGGCCTCGAGCACGCGGCGCACGCCGCGGGCGTTGGGCGCCTTCTCGGCGTACATGCGGAAGGCACCCGGATCGTCGAAATCGCTGCCGACGGGGAAGGCCTTGTCCTCGCCGTGGAACGGGACGGGCCCGACGGCGAGCACGGCGTCCTCGTCCACCGCACGGATGAACGCGGCGAGCGTGTAGGCGTCCTCGCAACTCAGCATGGGGCTGATCATCGCGAGCAGTCGCCCGTTGTTGCCGGCGATGTTGCGCAGGCCGTCGACGGCGTCGTCGTACGCACGGGCCCAGTCGGTCTCGACGAGCGTGCCGTAGCGACGATGGAGAGGAACGTTCAATCGTCGCTCGTCGTGGACGAACTTCCAGCCGTAGCGGACCTCGTCGGTGATCCACCATTTGTTGACGCTGAGGTTCGTGCGCGGCTTGACGCGGTAGATCTTGCCCTCGTTGTGCTCGATGAGCAGGTTGTCGCCCGAGGCGGTGAGGCCATCGATCGAGGGCGTGCTCTTGAGGAACCAGACGCGCTGGGCGAAGAGGAAGTCCTTGTCCAGCAGGGCACCGACGGGGCAGAGGTCGATGACGTTGGCGGACAACTCGTTGTCGAGGGCGACGCCCGGAAAGACATCGATCTGGCTCTGGTTGCCGCGGCCGTCGATGGTGAGCTCGGCGGTGCCGGACACCTCGCGGGCGAAGCGGACGCAGCGTGTGCACATGATGCAGCGGTCGGCGTAGATGAAGACGTGGGGACCCAGGTCTTTCTTGGCCTGCTTGACCTTGCTTTCTTCGAAGCGGCTGACGCCTCGCCCGTACTTGTAGCTGTAGTCCTGGAGGAAGCACTCGCCCGCCTGGTCGCAGACCGGGCAGTCGAGCGGGTGGTTGATGAGGAGGTACTCCATGACCGCGCGTTGGTTGGCGACGCTCTTGGGGCTGTCGGCGCGGATGACCATGCCGTCCTGCGCCTCGGTGGTGCAGGTGGGCAGGAGCTTGCCGCCGGCGATCGGCTCGACCTTGTTGTCGTTGCGCGGGTTGGGCGCCCACATCTCGGCGAGACAGATGCGGCACTGCGCGGGGGCGCTCAGCCCGTCGTGGTAGCAGTACTGCGGGATCTCGATGTCGTGGGCGTTGGCGACCTGGATGACGGTCTGGCCTCGCTCGAACTCGCAGACCTGGTCGTTGATCGTGATCGTGGGCATGGTCTTCCTCGGGCGTGCAACGTCGGAGATTCGCCGGGACGGCATGGTAGGGAGTGCGGTCGACGGGGGGCGGGCCCAGGCAGGGCTCCCCCACGGGGGCATGGGTGGCGTGAGTCCGCGTGGGGCCGGGGGTCCAGGTAGGGGTGGGGGTAGGGGTGGGGGGTTAAAGTTGGTTCGCGTCGACGTTGGTTCGGACGCGTTCGACGATGGCGTGGAACCGCGGGTGATCGAACAGAGACTCGAGATCGGGATCGACCTGCATCCACTCGCAGATCAGGTCGTAGTGCTTGCCGACCTCGTGGATCGCGGATCGCTCCAGCGCGTCGAGTGCGGCGTCGGTCTGCCCCGCCATCGCCAGCGAGTTGCCGATCAGGTAGTGCGCCAGTGCGATCTGGCGCCGCTGGGGCCCGGCCGAGAACGCCTCGGCGGCCGAGGCGTCGGAGCCCCATGACCTCTCGAGCCGGTCGCGTTGGGCCCGCGCGTTGGCGATGAACGCGCGTTGCCCGCCCGTCTCGTCGCCCAGGCCTTGAAGGGCCCAGCCGCGGAAGTGCTGGCGCTGGTTCGAGCGTCCCCGGTCGGCGTTGGTGGGACGGGTGGCGACCTCGAGCTCGGCGTAGTAGCCGCGGGCGAGATTGGGCCGATCGAGCTGCTTGGCGGCGTGCGCGCCGCAGTACAGCGCGAACCAGGCGTTCGGCTCCTTGCCGAGCCACTCCTGCGCGATCTCGAGGGCCTCGCGCGGCGCGCGTTGGATGAACGCCTGCTGCAGATCGGTGGTGAAGCCGGCGCGATCGATGAACGGTCCGCGCGTGGGCCGCGGGGGCGGGGGCGCGTTCACGAGTGTCCATCCGAACGCGACCACGCCGACGCCCACGCTCAGCCAGAGCAGCACCGCGGGCGCTCGTCGGCCACCCCCGCGTCTCACGATGCGCTCCCGGACTCGAGCGCCGCGTGGGCCGACTCGAGAAGCTCGAGGTAGCGCGGGTCATCGCGCAACGGGTCCAGATCGGGGTCGACCTCGAGCCACTCGAGCTCGTCGTACCCCGCGTTGATGGACTCGGTCAGCCGGTCGAGCGCGCGGTCGGTGTCCCCGGCCATCGAGCGGTAGCACGCGAGGTTGTACGCGCGAATCACGCCGGGGCGGGCGCGCGGGCCGGCCCGCTCGGTCCACTCGACGAGCTGGTCGGCGATGCGCGTGAAGCTGCGGCGCGCGGCCTCGGTTTGCCCCAGCCCGCGCTGCGCCCAGGCCCGCACGTAGAGCCGATCGATGTCCCCGCTCTCGAGCCGCGGAGGCAGGGCCTCGGACTCGCCGCCCGCAGATGGGGGGCCCGAAGAGGCGCCCAATGCCAGGTCACCCTCCACGTCGGGCCCGATCGGGTTCGGCTGGAAGCCCCAGAACGGGCTCGACGCGTCCGAGGGCTCGGTGAGTTGGAGGAGGCGGACCCAGGCGAGCCGGGCGCCCCGGTCCATGCCCAGACGCTCGAGCGCAATGCCGCGGAACATCCAGGCCGAGCGGTGCTGCGGGTTGTGCTCGATGACCTCGTCGCTCAGCGTGAGCACGCGGTCCATCCGGTCTTGGATGAACGCCTTCTCCACGCGGGCCCGAAACCCGGCCGAGATCGCGCGGGCCCGGTAGGCCTCCTCCGCTGGCATCTCGACGGGTGCCGAGAGGAGCGTCCACGCGAACGCCACGGCCGCCACGCAGGCGCCAACCAGGCTCAATCCGGCCGATGGGCTCCAACGGGGCAATGGGCTCCAACGCACGTCCAACTCCCTCACGGCTCGGCGGGTGTCCGCTCGGCACGGGTCGAATCCTACAGGCGAGCCGCTCGCCCGCGAAGCGCCGTCTGTTCGAGACGCGGGCGGGCTCGGGCTAGGCTCGGGCATGTCGAAACCCGCCGGCAACGCGAGCTTCCAGGCCCCCAAGGGCACGCGCGACCTCTACCCCGAGGACCTGCTCCGCCGGCGCTACCTCACGCAGGTGTGGCGCGACACCGCGATCCGCCACGGCTTCGATGAGATCGACGGGCCAACCTTCGAGGAGGCCCGGCTCTATTCGGTCAAGTCGGGCGATGGGATCCTGGGCGAGCTGTTCCAGGCCTTCAGCGGCAAGAGCCCCGACGAGGTCGAGCGCGTGCGCGAGACGGGCATGGCGCCATTCGCGCTGCGTCCCGAATTTACCCCGACGCTCGCGCGGCTCTACGCGGCGCGGGCCCGGCAGCTCCCGCAGCCGACCAAGTGGTTCAGCATCGGGCCGTACTTTCGCGCCGAGCGTCCGCAGCGCGGGCGGCTCCGTGAGTTCCTGCAGTGGAACATGGACGTCATCGGCGGGCCCGAGCCCGATCTCGACAGCGAGGAGCCGCAAAGCGAGAGCAACCGCGCCAAACGCGCACGCCTCGTGCAGAGCGACGTGGACTGCGTCGAGGCGTGCATCGCGTCGCTCGAGGCCTTCGGGCTGTCCAGCCGAAGCGTGCAGCTGGCCCTGAGCGATCGGCACCTCGCCGCGGCGCACCTCGTGGCGGCCGGGCTCAGCGCGGGGTCGATCGACGAGGGCCTGGCGATGCTCGATCGGGTCGCCAAGCTGCCGCGCGAGGTCGCGGTCGAGCAGGCCCGGGCGCTGGGCTTCGACCTGAACAAATACGTGCGGGCGGCGACCCTCTCGCAGGGCCTGTTCTCGTCGGGCAAGGACTGGGCCGCGATCGACACGAGCCAGGGCAAGGTCGTCGCGAACTACCTGCGCATCAAAAGCATCGGCGAGGTGCTGGGTGCCACGGGACGGCTCGACTGGTGCCAGCTGCAGCTCTCCGTGGTCCGTGGGCTGGCGTACTACACCGGCACCGTCTTCGAGGCGATCGCCGATGGCGAGCGCGCCGTCGCCGGCGGCGGGCGGTACGACGGGCTCGTCGAGCTGCTCGGCGGCCCGCGCACGCCCGCGGTCGGCTTCGCGATGGGCGACGTGGTCGTGAGCCTGCTCCTGGAAGACAAGGGGCTGCTGCCCAAGGGCGCCGAGCTGATGGACGCGGTGAGCCGAGCGCCCGCGAGCGTGCGCCCCGAGGCGTTCGTGGTGTCGGCCGACGAGCGGCTGGGTGATCCGCACGTCGCGGCGCTGGTGGCCCGCTTGCGTCGCGGGGTCGAGTGCCAGGCGTGGCTCGAGCGCGAGGACCGCAAGCCGTGGGCGTGCGATCGGTACGCGTTGCGACCCATGCACGCGCGCCAGACGTACAAGAGCACGACCAATCTGAAGAAACTGCTCGCCGACGCCGAGAAGCAGCACGCGCGATTCGCGGTGGTGGTGCACGACGAGCACAAGGTGCAGCTCAAGGACCTCGATCGGCGTGAGGAGCTGACGCACCCGACGCGGGGTGACTTCAGCGCGGATCCCGCGAGCGAGGCGTACGTGGGCCGCGCGATCGTCGACGCGCTGGACGGGCGATAGCGTGTGGGCGGCGGTCGCGTGGTCGGCATACCTCGTCATCGCGTTCGGCGTGACGCCGGCGCTGTTTCGCCGGGCCCATGGGCGGTGGCCGTTCGTCACGAGCGTGCCTCCGTGCGATCGGTACGCGCTGGTCGAGCAGGTCTACGCATGTGCGCTCATGGCATACACGATCTGGCTCTGGCTTGATCCGCCCGCGACGCCGGGGCGATGGTGGCTGATCGCCGGCGCGCTGTGCTGGTCGTGCGGGGTCGCGCTCATCGCGTGGAGCGTGCGCACGCTGGGCCCGCACTGGCGGATCGGGCAGGACGAGCGCGACGCCGGTGTGGCGTACGTGCACGTAC
>JBCAXI010000211.1:0-5309 GCA_038534175.1 Planctomycetota bacterium
GTGCTCACCGGGCTGCGCTCCGAGCTCGTCGAGCACTTCGCGTCGCATCGTGAGATCGGTGGTTTGCTCGCGGCCGGCGTGTCGGACGACGAGCGTCGCGCGCTCGAGCTGGGATCGGCCGAGAACCTCAAGCGGGTCCGACTGCTGGAGGCCGATGCGTGGGAGGACGCTCGGTGGGAGGGGCCTCGGGCGTTCGATGGGCTCATCGAGATCAAGACGATCTGGCATCCCGTGAGCTCTTGATCGCTGGCGGTTGGTCGGCGGTCAGGCGCGGGACGCCTCAGGCCAGAATGCCCAGATGCGTCGCGGGGTTGTTGACGTCGAGGAAGCGGAACAGGTTGGGGAAGATGAGCTGCATCTCGGAGATGGGCACGTCGAGCCAGCGGGCGATCTCGAAGCTGTAGGCGTCGACGGAGGTCGTGGGGATGTAGCGGCCCTGCCCGGTGTCGTCGGGGCCGTTGATGGTGATGTCTGGATACGTGCCGAAGAGCTGGCCCCCATTGAGCTGGTTGCCGCCCATGATGATGTGGTCGGCGCCCCAGCCGTGGTCGGAGCCATCCCCGTTAGAGACGTAGGTACGCCCGAAGTCCGACGCGGTGAACGTGGTGACGGCGTCCCGCATCCCGAGCGCGCCGAGCGCGTTCCAGAAGTAAGCGAGGCTTTCATTGACCTCCTGGAGTCGGGCGGCGTGGGCGCCGTCGAGCGCGTTGGTGCCGATGAGACCGTCGTGATTGTCGAAGCCGCCGATCGCACAGAAGAAGATCTGGCGCGAGTGCCCGAGCGTCTGGGCGCCCTCGATCATCTTGGCGATGCCCTCGAGCTGGCGGGCGAGGTTGAAAGGCGGCGCGGGTGGCACGACCTCCGCCGCGTCGAGCACGTCGCCCACGAGCGCGGCGTTGGCCTGGGCCTTGGACGAGATCTCGGCGTACGCCTTGCGCACCGCGTCTCGCCCGGCGAACGACGGGTTCTGTTGCAACGCCATGAGGTCGGCGTAGGCGGTGCGGAGCGTCATACCCTCGAAGTAGTCGACGGGAAAGTTGAGGCTCGCGGGGCCGGATGGGTTCAGGATGTACGGCTGGACGTCGCGTCCGGACAGCAGCACGTTGGATCCGGCGAGGGAGATGTTCATCGCGACCTGGCTGGCGCCTTGCGTGCCGCTGGCGACGAGGGCGTCGGCGACCCGGCCGCCCCAGCCGATGCGCTCGATCGCGTCGGCGGTTGAGATCTGCCACTGTTCCTGCTGGGCGTTGTGGGCGAAGAGCTGCGAGGGCAGCTTGCCGACGCCGCCAAAGAACTTGGCCTTGTCCATCGGCTCGACGAGCGTGCCGACGTTCGCCACCAGCGAGGCGTTGCCCGCGTCGAAGAGGTTGCCGATGGTGTGGAGCTGCGGGTGGAGCGCGAATCGGCGCCCGCCCGTGTTGCTCGGCGTGATGATCGTGTTGGAGAGCGTGGCCTGTGGGATGACCAGCTCGTTGCGCTGGGCGGCGTACAGGTCGTAGTTCTGCGGCCCGTTGTCGTAGGGCAGCAGCGTGTTGCCCTGATCGTTGCCGCCGAAGAAGAAAACGCAGACGGCCGCCTTGTAGCCGTTGAGCCCGGACGAGTTGGCGAGCGCGGCGCTGACGGTTCGCAGGGTGAACATCTGCGAGGCCACGCCGGCCATGCCCAATGAGGCGCACGCCCCGCGACGCAGGAACGAGCGACGCGAGATCAGATCACTCAGATTGTCGTCCATCGTGATGCTCCGGGTCGGCTAGGCCAGGGGTCTTAACCGAGTGGGATTGAACCAACACGGTTGTTTCAGGCGGGCTCGGGTTCGGGGGTGTGGGGGTGGGGGGCTATTTGAGAACGGTGAACTCGGGGGAGAGCGCGATGAGCGAGACCGCGGCCTGGACCTTGTCGAGGTTGCCGCTCATGCTGCGGACCGCGTCGATGATGATGTCGCGGGCTTCGGCGCTGAGCGGTTCGCACAGCATGTGGTCGGCGGCGGCGTCCACCAGGGCGGCATCCACGTCGGGGGCGTTCCGGGTGTCGCCCAGCCATTGGTCGTAGAACGGCGATCGCTCGTCACCCTCGGGCGCGATCACCTCGAACATCCAGATGTTGGGCGCCTCGATGGCCGTGAGGTCGTCGTGGATGCGCAGCTCGGGCAGGGTGAGCCCGCCGCGATCCATCTCGGATCCGATCGGAGCGTCGTCGGGGTTGTAGTAGTTGAACACGGACGGCGCGAGCATGAAGCCCTGGCGCATGCTGAAGAAGGGCAGGTACACGTTGGCGTTGATTCGGAACGGGAACGACTCGCTCGGCCGATCGACCCGCGCGAGCGTGCGATAAAGCCCGTAGTGCAAGATCTGCGGCTCAATGACCTTGCCGACGTACGGGTTGGACCGGTACTCGGGATCGCGCGCCTCCGGATCGAGCAGGATCGCCTTGGCGACGGCGGCAAGATCACCGCGTGCGCCCGTGCCGTGGGGACCAACGCCGCGGAACGCGTCGGCGACGCGGCCGACGTACGCGGGCGTTGGGTTGCTCGAGGTCAATCGTTTGATCAACAGCTCGGCGAGGTACGCCGGCGTGCTCGGATGATGGAAGACGTTCTCGATTGCCAGCTGCACGTCGAGCTCGATGTTCTGCGGGAAGGTGAACGAGGCGGGAATAACACCCTCGAGCGGCACGGCGCCCGGATAGTCGTGGAGTTGCTTGAGCCCGTAGTCGTGATCGAACAGGGCGTAGCCGAGCGGGACGAGGTCGCTCCCGCCGAAACGCAGGCCCGTGAACACACGCGCGAATTCCCGGATGTCGTCGTTGTCGTAGTTGGGGATGTCGTCGCCGAACACGTCCTGGCTGCGTTGGCCGTCCGGATCGAGTGCCCAGAGCCCCATGCTGAAGAGCTGCTGGATCTCGCGTGCGTAGTTCTCATCGGGCACGCTCCCGGTGATGGGGTTGGCTTTGGAGCTGAACCGATAGGTGAGGTACGACGCCATGGGGTACGAGAAGGTCACGTACTCGAGCAAATCGCGGTAGTTCCCCAGGGCGTGCTGGATGTACTGGGTGTAGTAAACGCAGGCGGCCTCGTCCGAGCTCTCATCCTGCAGGTGGTTCATCACGATGATCTGGATGAGTGCCCACGCCATGCGTTGCCGAAGCTGGTCGGGTGCCTCGACTGCGATGTCGTCGAATGTCCAACCTGGGAACGTGTCGTTGTACCCGAGCGACTGGCCCAGCTGCAGATCGCTGTAGAGCATCTCCGTGGCGGGCAACGCGAGCTGGGCGTCGATCCAGTTCTCGTATCCCATCGACATGACGTCGGCGATCGATTGCTCGGTCGGTCCGAACGCGGCTTGCCACAGGAACCGCCTCGCCTCCTGCTCGGTGATGAGCCCGCCGTCGGATGTGGCTCCGCTGGCGACTGTGACGGTGCGCGTCTCGGTCGCGACCAGACCGCTGGCGTCGACCGCGGTGAGCGTGACGTCGTACACGCCGGGCTGCGTGAACGTGTGGGTGGTCTCGAGCCCGATCGCGGTCGAGCCATCGCCAAGGTCCCACGCGTAGCCGGCGACGTTCTCCAGGATGTCGGTGGTCGAGCCGGCGTCGAGGCGCACGGTCAGCGGCGCCTGACCAACGTGGTGGTCCACGCTGAATCGGGCGTCGGGTGCCTCGTCGGGCTTGATGATCACGGGGATCTGCAGCAAGCCCACGCCGGACTCGTCGACCGCGTAGATCTGCAAGGTGCACGCCCCGGAGACCCCGGCGGGCGCTTGGAAGAGAACCGTGCGGATGCCGCCGCTACCGAGGAGCTGGATGTTCTCTGACGGGAGCACGGCGGGGTTGGTGCTCGCGGCGATCAGGAACAGCTCCTCCTCGTTGAGCCGGTCATCACGGATCGTGAACGTCTTGGGTAGCGACGTCTGCCCCGGCGCCGCATGCATGGTCTCTGTTTCGGTCAGTAGCGGCGGCAGATCCGGGAGTGCACGCGGGTCCGGGGTGGCACCCGGAAGCGCGCCGTCGTGCCCGATGCCCAGCTTGAAGAGTTCGCGGGCACCGTCGGGCGCTGCCAGCAGCGGCACGAGGTCCGCGGCGTCCACCACGCGATCGCCCGTGACGTCGCCCTTGAGGAAGCCGATCGTGGTCGTCACGTTTGGAAACACGCCGGACGCGGACGCGACCTTGTCGATGTTCACCGTGATATACGACTGATCCTGGATGTCGGCGAGCTCAACAAGCACCAAGCCGTCGGCCTCGACAACTTGCAGGCTGGCGACCGAGGCGTTGCTCGCCGCGGCGCCCTTGGCGCCGAGAATCGGCTCATTGAACTCGAAGATCACGAGGTATCCCTTGGTGGGATCGGCGTTGGGCTCGACCGTCATCGGCCCCGTCGAGGCGATCTCGCGGAACTCGAGCGCGTGCGGCGCCGTGGGCCATGGGGTGCCGAGCGTCTGTGTCAGCACCGGCGCCGCGAGCGCTGGGGCGGCGAACGCCAAGCATGCACACGCCATCGAGAGGCGTGTGTGCGGCGCTCCCGCGTGCGTGTGACGCGATTGGCGGTGGCGGATGCGGCTTTTCCGGCGTGCTGCTCGCATTGGGCGGCCTCCCGTGCGAACGTCCAGCGAGCCGAATCTTGACGCGCCAGACGAAGGTCGTTGCCCGCAGACTACAGGCGACGGCCTCATTGGCCAACACGTCGGTCCGGTTTCGGATCGGGCTCCGAAATCGGTCGCTCGGGCCTTTCGGCCGCCCGAGGCGCCGCCTAGGGGGCGACCGGAGCGGGGTACACGGTGGGGGCGCCGGGTCCCACGGGCCATCCGAGCGCGAACACCCAGACGTAGAACAGGATCATCCAGCCGATGAGGAACGCGATCGAGTACGGCAGCATCGTCGCGACCATCGTTCCGATCCCCAGGTCTTTCTTGTAACGCGTCGCGACCGCGAGGATCAGCCCAAAGTAGCTCATCATTGGTGTGATGATGTTGGTCGTGGAGTCCCCGATCCGATAGGCCGCTTGGATGACCTCCGGGCTGTAGCCGATCGTCATGAGCATGGGCACAAAGATGGGGGCCGTGACGGCCCACTGTGCGCTCGCCGATCCGAGCATGAGATTCACGAAACAGCACATCAGGATAAACGGGATGAACACCAGCGGATTATCGAGATTCATCGCGACCAGAGCGTCGGCGCCGAGCACCGCGAGAATCTGTCCTAACCCGGAGTAGCCGAAGAACGCGACGAACTGGGCCGCAAAGAACACGAGCACGATGTAGAGACCCATGCTGCGCATCGCGCCTGCCATGGCGTCGATGATGTCGCGATCGTGA
>JBCAXI010000212.1:0-5258 GCA_038534175.1 Planctomycetota bacterium
CTTCACCGCGGGCGAGTACTTCGACGAGGACGGCGAGGTCGTCGCGGTCGAGTTCTACATCGACCGCAACTGGGATGGTGTCGCGCAGAGCAACGAGTTCTTCAACCTCGATAGCGTTGGCACGAACAAGTTCGACGGCATCTGGGAGTTTGAGTTCGACGACGCGATCGGACGCTACCAGTTCCTGCTGGTCGCCGAGGATGACCGCGGCGTGAAGGCCGAGCCCGTTGCCGCGATCGTGGATCTCCGCTTCGCCGGCGTCGCCGGCAACGACTCCGGCGTGGCCGGGGCACCCTCGGGCGGCGACAGTGCGCTGGCCGCTGTGAACAACCCCAACGGCAACACCGTCGTGTTCCAAGAGGACGGCCAAGCGTGGACCGCCTCCGATCTGCAGCAGCTCACCGACGCCCCCGATCCGATCGGTGATCCCACGTCGTACGTCGATCCGAAGGACGGCCTGACGTACGTCGCCGTGCCGTCCGCCGAGGGGCTGCTGCTGTTCCAGCGGGCCGCGGATGGCGAGTGGAGCTACCGCAACCTCACCGATGAGCTTGGCAGCAATCTGCTGCCCGAAGAGCATCTGGTCTCGTGGATCGGCACGCGCGGGACGGTCGGCATCGCCGGACTCGATGACGACGGACGGTTGGTCAGCTACATCCAGACCGGAGCCAACCTCGAGCGGTGGGGGAGCCGAGACCTCTCGAGCGATCTGAACCAGCAGGGCTTTGCGACGCCCGAGTTCAGCGAGCTGATCACTTACGTCACGAACTGGAACACCTGGACCATCGCCGGACTCGACCAGAACGGCGACATCCAGGGCGTCTGGGTCCAGCCCGGACAGTTCAGCACTTGGCGCATCGACAACCTCTCCGAGATCAACGGTGCCCCGCGACTGATCGGCGGACTCACCGCCATCCTCAGCGACTGGAACGGCATCCACATCGGCGGCCTCGATGAGAATGGCAACGCCATGGTCAGCTGGTGGGTCCCAGGCTTCGGGGGCAATTGGCGCGTGAGCAACATCACCGCCGCCACCGAGGCGCCCGCCTTCACCGGAACCACCATGACCAGCTATTACACGAGCTGGGGCGGCATGAACTACGCCGGCGTCGACGCCGACGGCGAGCTGATGGTGTACTGGTGGGTGCCCGGCGGGAAGTGGCGCGTCGCGAATCTGACCAGCAACCTCGACGAGCGCGAGGCGCGTCCGACCGAGTCGCTCACCAGCTTCACGACGCCGGGCGATCAGTCCAACATCCTCGGCACGGCCGAGGACGGAGACGTCGTCCGCGTGAGCTGGCAGCCAGGCGATCGCGGCTGGTCGATCGAGAATCTGAGCGAGGAGGCGGCCGAGGCCGTCGGCTCGCTGGCGCCCTGACCCGTCGCGAACAGCTCGACCCCGGCGCGTTTCCACCATCGCGCTGGTCGTGGAAGGCCCGCCGACACGGCGGGCTTTCTCTTTGCGTATCGTCCTTGCGACGCGGTCTCGCAGCGCGGCCCCGATGCCGACGCCGAGCACCGCCGCAAGGAGTTCGCCGTGCACCAGCTCACCGTCGTTGTCGCGCTCGCGGCGTCCTTGGCCCACGCCCAGCGGTTCGAGTCGGCGCCCAGCTGGCAGGAGGCCGAGGCGCCGGCGCTCTCGCGCCACGTGCAGCTCACGTTCGCCGACGACTTCGCAAAGGCGGGCGAGGCGTACTTCAGCCCCGATGAACAGTGGATCATCTTCCAGGCTGTGCCGGCCGACGAGGCGGGGACGGCCAGAAACCCCGATTACGCGATGTTCGTTGCCAAGCTCGAGCGCGACGATCGCGACGAGATCACGGGCATCGCCGAGCCGATCCGTCTGTCTGAGAAGGGCTCGGCCAACACCTGCGGCTGGTTCCATCCGACCGAGCCCGGCGTCGTGCTCTTCGGCTCGACCACCACGCCGCCACTGTCGGACGACAAGGCCGGCTACCAGCGTGAGCAGTCGGATTACCGCTGGGTGTTCCACCGCGAGACGGAGATCGTCGGCGGCGCCGTGCGCGCGATCATCGAGGACACGGTGCACGAGCCCATCGCCCGGGCCGCGGCGCTGACCCGTCCGGATCTTGACACGTTCACGCCGCTGTTCGAGCGTGACGGCTACGCCGCGGAGTGCTCGTGGTCGCCGGATGGGCGCTTCATTCTGTACACGTGGGTGGATCCGGCGACCGCCGATGGCGACATCTGGCTCTACGACGTCGTCTCGCGTGAGCACACGCCGATCGTCACCGAGCCCGGGTACGACGGCGGTCCGTTCTTCAGCCCCGACGGGCGGTTCATCACGTACCGCTCCGACCGCGTGGGCAACGACCTGCTCCAGATCTTCGTCGCCGAGCTGGCGCTCGATCCCTCGGGCAAGCCCACCGGCATCGAGGCGGAGTATCAGTTGACCACTGGTGAGGACGTGAATTGGGCGCCGTACTGGACCACCGATAGTCGCGGGCTGATCTACACCTCGAGCCGAGAGTCGCATTTCAATTATGAGTTGTTCGCCGTGCCCTTCGACCCCGAGTCTCCATCGACGCGGCACGAGCCGGTGCGTGTCTCGCACGCCGACGGCTTCGACGGTCTTGCGGTCGTCTCTCCCTCGGGTCGCCATCTCATGTGGACGGCGCAGCGGGGCGCCGACACCGCCAACCGAGGCGGGCCGACCAGCCAACTCTGGATCGCGCGCATCGGCAGCACGTCCGACCTGCGAGGCGAGCGAGGTGCGTCGATTGATCCCATCGATGGCCCCGTCGCCTCGGCGCTGTCGCGGCTCGACGCCGACGTGCAGACCTTCCACACGCATCTGACCGTCCTCGCCAGTCCCGACCTGGGCGGGCGCCTGCCGGGCACGCCCGGGGCCCGCCGAGCGGCCGACTACCTGATCCGACATCTCGAGCGATTCGGGCTCGAGCCCGCGTTCGACGGCTCGTTCGAGCAGGACTTCGAGATGCGTCCGACGATCGGGCATCGGGGTCGCACGTCGAGGCCCGCCGAGGGAGCGGCCGTCGAGGTGACAACCGTCCGGAACATCGGCGCCGTCCTGCCCGGTGCCGGCGCCCTCGCGGATGAGTACCTCGTGCTCGGCGCCCACCGCGATCATCTGGGCCACGGCCTGTTCGGATCCCGACGCGGGCGCGGACAGCTCCACCCCGGCGCCGATGACAACGCCTCGGGCACGGCCGGCTTGCTGTTGCTCGCCGAGCAACTGGCCAAGGCGTACCGAGACGACGGCACGGATCGGCGTTCGATCATGTTCGTGTTCTTCGACGCCGAGGAGTCCGGTCTCAATGGCGCTCGCCACTTCGTGCGCCACCCCGTCGTCCCGCTGGCGCAGATCGAGCTCATGCTCAACTTCGACATGATCGGACGCATCCGCGAGGGGCGGCTGAGCCTCGCGGGCACGCCGTCCGGCGAGGGCATGCGGGCGTGGATCGAGGCCCTGGCGGCCGAGAGTCCGCTGGACGTGCGTTTGCCCGAGGGCCTTAGCGGCCGCAGCGATCACGCCCCGTTCTACGAGCAAGACATCCCCGTGCTTTTCTTCACCAACAACGAGGTGCACGACGACTACCACACCGCCGACGACACGCCCGACAAGATCAATCGAGTCGCCGCGACCGAGGCCGTCCGCCTCGCCGAGCGCATCGTCGATCGTGTAGCGCACGATCCGGCGGATCTCGTTTACGCCGGCACCGGGCGCATCGAGAGAACCGCCGGGTCGATGGGCGGCGTCAAGGTCCGCTTCGGCATCATGCCGGGCAACTACAACGACGCCAAGCCGGGGATCCTTGTGCAGGATGTCATGTCCGACACCAGCGCCGAGGACGGCGGCGTCCGCGCGGGCGATCGCCTCATGACGTGGAATGGCAAGCCGATGACCGACATGATGGCCTGGATGGGCTACCTCGGCGAGCACGAGCCCGGCGACGTCGTCAAGGTCGGCGTGGACCGCGACGGCGAGACCGTCGAGCTCGACATCACACTCAAGGCCAGGCGCCAATAAACGAGCACCAGTAGACGTGCGTCAACGCGGGGGCGAACGCCGACATCGTGTCGCCCCGCGCGGTTAGACTCTGCTGATGGATCCGCTTGTCGGCGTCATCATGGGCTCGAAGTCGGACTGGGACACCATGTCCCACGCGGCGGACGTGCTGCGGACGCTTGGCGTCTCGCACGAGACGCGCGTGGTCTCGGCCCATCGCACGCCAGACCTGCTGTTCGAATACGCCTCGACCGCACGCGAGCGTGGGATCGAGGTCATTGTTGCCGGCGCCGGGGGTGCGGCGCACCTGCCCGGCATGTGCGCCAGCAAGACCACGCTCCCCGTGCTCGGCGTGCCCGTGCAGTCCAAGGCGCTGCAGGGCATGGACTCGCTGCTCTCCATCGCGCAGATGCCCGCGGGCGTGCCCGTCGGCACGCTGGCGATCGGCAAGGCCGGCGCGATCAATGCCGGGTTGCTCGCGGCGTCCATCGTCGCGCGCGGGCGCAACGATCTCACAGCCGCGATCGAGGGATATCGCGCCGAGCAGACCCAGCGCGTGCTCGCGAGTCCGAACCCCGCGCCACCGGGAAGCGCCACGCCATGAGCGTGCGCACGATCGGCGTCCTGGGCGCGGGTCAGCTGGGGCGCTTGCTGGCGCTCGCGGGCTATCCGCTCGGGTTGCGGTTCGAGTTCCTGAGCGATCGTCCAGACGACTGCGCGGCCCACGTCGCCCCGCACACCGTGGCGTCGTACGAGCATGCCGAGGCGGTCGCGGCGTTCGCGCGCCGATGCGATGTGGTGACGTACGAGTTCGAGAACGTGCCCATCGCCGCGGCCGAGGCTGTGCTGGCGACCGGCGTTCCGTTGCGTCCGAACGAGTCCATTCTCGAGACGGCGCAAGACCGCGTGCGTGAGAAGAGCGCACTCGCCGCCGCGCGCATCGAGGTCTCAGCGCCGCGTCCCGTGATCGAAGCGGAGGACGCACGCCGCGCCTTCGAAGAACTCGGGCGGCGCGTGGTCTTCAAGACTCGGCGCGACGGGTATGACGGGAAGGGCCAGCGCGTGGTGTCGTCGGCCGACGAGGCCGCACGCGCGTACGACGAGCTCGGCGGCGTCGAGCTCAACGCCGAGCCGTTCGTCGAGTTCGACCGCGAGTTGTCGAGTATCGCGGTGCGCGGCGCGGACGGCGATGTGCGGTTCTATCCGCTGACCGAGAACCACCACGAGCGAGGGATCCTCCGCCGCTCGATCTCGCCCGCGCCCAACG
>JBCAXI010000213.1:0-5257 GCA_038534175.1 Planctomycetota bacterium
ATCGCGATGGGCGCCTTCCGCGGCCTGTTCGTGAACATCCTCTGGATCCGGGCCAACCAGCTCAAAGAGGACGGGCGTTACTACGAGGCGATGGAGCTCTCGAACGCGATCACCAAGCTGACGCCGCGGTTCCCGCGCGTGTGGGCGTTCCACGCGTGGAACATGGCGTACAACATCTCCGTCACCACGCAGACCGCCGACGAGCGGTGGCAGTGGGTGCGCAACGGGATCAACCTGCTGCGCAACGAGGCCGTCGTGCACAACCCCAACGACGTGCTCGTGCATCGCGAGCTCGCGTGGATCTTCTTGCACAAGGTCGGCGGCTGGGCCGACGACGCCAACCGCCACTACAAGCAGCAGCTGGCGATGGAGTGGGAGATCGTGCTCGGCACACCCCCGCGTCCCTCGCCCGAGATCCGCACGCCCGAGCTGGCGACGCAGGCGTACATCGACTGGTTCCGCCCCGTCGCCGAGGCCGCGGACACGATGGGCGGCGTGGACGCGCGGGCCCCCAACGCGCCGGAGCTACGCGAGCGCCTGCTCGACGTCGGGCTCGAGGCCAACCGCGACCTTCTGCTGCGCATCGCGCTGGCCGAGCACGCCAAGACCAGCCCGCAGGCGCGGGGCGTCGTGGAGCAGTTCGGCGACCGCGCGCAGGCGTTCCAAGCCCTCTACGAGGATCCAGAATACGCCGACGCGTGGGGCGAGATCGTGCCGCACATCAGACGGCGCATGCTCATCGACCAATACAACATGGCGCCCGGGCGCATGCTGCACTACTTCTCGAAGTACGGCCCGCTCGACTACCGGCACTCGGCGGCGCACGCGGTCTACTGGGCCTCCACCGGCGTCGAGCAGGTGCTCGGGCGTCTCGAGGAGCGCAACCGCAAGGACGCCGACGTGGTCAACGCCGACCGCGTGGTGATCCAGGCGATCCAGGACCTGTACCGCTCGGGCACGGTCTACCTGAACTTCATCGCCGGGCTCAACAACGACCCCAACGCGCTGCTCGCGACGGGCAACGTGTTCTTCGCCGACGCGTACGGGCGGACGGTCGACGAGATCATCGAGCGCAGCCGCTACGACCGGATCGCCGGCACCACCGCCGAGGGCCGCGGCCAGGTCTGGTCGTTCTACATCCATGGGTACGAGAACTTTCTGAAGGACGTCACCCGGCATTTCTATCGTCGCGGGCAGCTCGACCTGGCGAACCGGTACTACACGATCCTGCGCACGCACGACCGCATGAATCTCAACGATCCGCTGCGCGCGCAGCTGTATTCCAAGCCGCTCGAGGAGTTCGTCGCCGACCAGTTCCTCGAGTTCCGCGCCTACTCCCCGCACGTCGCGGCGATCGAGGTGCTCGCGGCGCTCGAGGGCGCCTACCTGGCGCTGGGCAACAGCGACAGCGAGCTCTTCCGCGAGCAGTTCGAGTACGCCCGCGACTTCCACCGCTACTTCATGGAGAAGCAGCGCGCCGAGGTCATCGTCGATCCCGTCACGGGTCCGAAGGCCGTGATGAACCCCGATTTCCGCATCCACGCCGGGCTGGTCTTTGGCAGCGTTGTCGCCAGCGTCGGGGTCGAGCAGGCCTCGGCGATGTACGCCAACGCGCCAGACGACCTCAAGCGGTTCGCGTACGACGACCTCTTTGCGATGTTCGGCGGGCGCGTCGAGCAGATCGAGATGCGCTCGGCGAGCGGCGAGACGCTCGACTTCAACACGCTGTTCCCCGAGCCGCCCGGCATGGCTGGATTCCGACGCTGGGCCGCCGAGCAGTCGGCCGAGCGTCAGCGGAACCAGCTCCAGCTCGAACGCCGGTGATCGCTCGTCACTCCGCGGTGAGCCGCTCCATCGCCTCGCGATAGCGGGCCAGCGTGCCCTCGATGACCGCGTCGGGCAGTGCCGGCCCCGGCGCCGACTTGTTCCATTGACCGGCGTCGACCAGCGTTTCGAGGTGCTCTCGCACGTACTGCTTGTCGAAGCTTGGCTGCGTTCGGCCCGGCTCGTACGCGTCCATCGGCCAGAAACGGCTGCTGTCGGGCGTGAGCGCCTCGTCGATGAGCATGGGCTCCGATGTGACGGCGCGTTCGCCACCGTCCGCATCGGCGTTTATCGGCAGGCCGAACTCGAACTTTGTGTCGGCGAGAATGATGCCCCGTGCCTCGGCGTGCGCCGCCGCGGCGCGGTAGATCGCGAGCGACTGGTCACGCAGTTGTTCCATCAGCGGGCCCCCCACGCCGCGCACGGCCTCATCGAACGAGATGTTCTCATCGTGCGCGCCGTCCTCGGCCTTCGTCGCGGGCGTGAAGATCGGCGTCGGCAGTCGCTCGCACCGGCGCAGGCCCGCCGGCAGCGAGACGCCGCAGACTCCGCCGGTCTGCTGGTAGTCGGCCCAGCCGCTCCCCTCGAGATAGCCGCGGACGACGCACTCGATCGGCACGACGCGGCAACGCCGCCCGATCATGACACGCCCGTCCAGCGACGCCCGCGTGGTCTCGGCGCCGTCGAACGCGGACGCGGGAATCGCGTCGGTCTCGGTCGAGCGCAGGTGCGTGGATACCACGCCGCGGCGCTCGAGCCAGCGAAGCCACCAGGCGGCGATCGACGTCAGCATCCGCCCCTTGCCCGGCGCCAGCGTCGGCAACACGACATCAAACGCCGACAGCCGATCGGTCGCGACGATGAGCAGCGCGCCGTTCGACCCCTCGTTCGAGCCCTCGCCCCCGGTCGGCGGCAGCTCGTACAGATCGCGCACCTTGCCCCGGCGAGCGCCGGGCAGCCGCAGATCCGTCGCCATGAGGCCTCGCGTCACGCCGGCATGCTACGGGCGAGATGCATGAACGTGTGGGGGCTGGTGAGGGCCGATGGGGGCAGTCTGAGACCGATCATGGCGGCGAGAGGACCAATGCGAGAGATGCCGCCCTCGGCCTTCACTACACTCACCCGACGCGGTCCGCCCGTGCACCCGCTCCGCGGGTGGATCTGGACGACGTCCGATCCGAACTAACGCGAGGGGCGTTCACGCCCGCACCGACACCCCCCGCCTGTGGGGGCGAGCAGGGAGAGCTTCCGACGCATGCTCCGTTTCGTGGTCTTTGATCGGGATGGCCCCGCCCAGACGTGGCCCATCCGGCACGCGCACCTCTTCGGCGCCGACGACGTCCCCGTGCCGGGCACGGTGCGATTCGAGGGCTCGTGCGTGGTGGGCGAGCGGAGCACGAGCGAGGCCGCCGGCATCAGCCTGCAGTACCGCCCGGCCGAGGTGACCTCTCCGGACGCGGTGGAGGCGATCGCCGGGGCGGACCCGGGCGTGATCACGCTGCGGACGTGCCTGCTGCCCGACCGCGACGCGCCGTACCTGCTCAGCCTGGAGCTGGCACGTCACCGCATCATGCTCTTCCTCAACAAGATCGAGGAGTGGGAGCTGTTCGACCTGCCGCCCGAGGACCCGGTGATGGGCCTGTTCGAGACCGCGCGGCAGATGTTCACCCGCGCGCTCGTGGCCCAGCGCGAGTCCGACGGGCACCCCTCGATGGCGGGCTTCAGCTGGCACGCCGACCAGCTCGCCCGCGCGTCGCTCACGCTGGCGATCGAGGCGGGCGAGAAGCTGAGCCTGCGCTACGCCGCCGACAGCCTAGCGCAGCGCGCCAGCGGAAAGACGTACGCGCACGCCGCCGAGCAGTACCAGCTCGCGGCGAACGAGCCCCCGCCGCCCGATGTGCCGATCATCCTGCCGTCGTCCATCGGCGTGGTGATGCCCGGCCGCCCGATGCTTGGGGTGACGGTGAACCCGCGCGACTTTGGCGAGCCGGCGAAGAAGGCCGTGGGCGAGCTCGCCGACTTTGTCTGCATGCCCCTGCGCTGGCGCGACATGGAGCCGAAGGAGGGCGCGTACGCCTTCCAACCGACGGATCGCTGGATCGAGTGGGCCGTGCGCAAGGCGAAGATGCCGGTGGTGGCGGGCCCGGTCATCGACTTTCGGCGTTCGTGCATTCCCGAGTGGCTGTACATCTGGGAGAACGACTACGAGACGCTGCGCGAGCTCGTGTACGAGCACGTGCGTCACATCGTGACGCGCTATCGGCGCACGGTGCGTCGCTGGACGGTCGCCAGCGGTCTGCACGTGAACACCAACTTCACCTTCACGTTCGACCAGATGATGGACCTGACGCGGGTGTGCGTGTTGATGGTGCGCAAGCTGCACCCGCACGCGAAGATCCAGCTCGAGATCACGCAGCCGTGGGGCGAGTACTACGGGCACAACCGCCGATCGCTCCCGCCGCTGCTGTACGCCGAGATGGTCGCCCAGGCGGGCGTGGGCGTGGACGCGTACGCGCTGCGTTTGCAGTTCGGGCAGCACGCCGCGGGCCAGTCGAGCCGAGACCTGATGGCGCTCTCCACGCTGCTCGACCGCTACGCCGCGGTGCTGGAGAAGCCGCTGGCGATCACCGCGGTCGGCGCGCCCTCGGCGCCCTCGCGCAGCGAGACGGACCCCGATCTGGAGCCCGGCTACTGGCGCCAGCCCTGGAGCGAACGCTCGCAAGCGGCGTGGATCGATGCGGCGCTCTCGGTCTGCGCCGGCAAGCCCTACATCCACTCGGTCTGCTGGCAGGACCTCGCCGACGCCCCCAACGCCGCCGACGCTCCCGAGATGCCGCACGGCGGGCTCATCCACAGCACCGGCGACTTCAAACCGGCCGCCGAGGCCTTCCGCGCGGTGCGCGACCACGCCCGGGGCCCCCGCGCCGGGGTCTGATCCGCTCCTGTCAGCGCGCGAGCCCGTTCCGTGGGCTGACCTATTCCTTTCGATCAACGGACTGGTACGCTGTCGATCCCCATGGCACACCGCGCCCCTCCACCAGGCAAGCCGCGTGTCGACGCGCTCTCCGGCCCCGCCGGGTGGGCCGCCGTGCTCGTGCTGCTGGTCGCGACGCTTGGTGCCACGGGCCTGGCGCTGTCCGAGCCGCGCGTCGCGCACGTCACCGGCGCCACCGCCGAGATCCGGGCCGCCGCCTTCGGGACCCGTGTGGATCTCGACGCCGCGACGCCGGCGCAGCTTGAGACGCTGCCGGGCATCGGTCCGGCCCTCGCCCAACGCATCATCGAGCACCGCGCGGCGCACGGCCCCTTCGAGTCGCTCGAGCGGCTTGACGAGGTCAAGGGCATCGGGCCACGCACGCTCGAGCGGCTCCGCCCGCATGTCGCGTCGAACGCCTCGGACCCTTCGCAAACTCGTGACCGCGCGCCCCCCGCG
>JBCAXI010000214.1:0-5217 GCA_038534175.1 Planctomycetota bacterium
CGCGTCTCGGCCGTCATCGCCGAGGCGCCGTACCGGCTCGCGTTCACCCCCGCGCCGAGCGACCAGCCGTAGAGCGCGATGTCCCGATCGGGAAACGCCTCGCGGATGCGATCGAGCACGACACGCACGTCGTCCACCTCGCGTGTGCCGAGTCGGCAGGCGGCGCCAGTCGTGCCGTGCCCGGTCTGGTCGAACAGCACGACGCGGGACGCGTGCCGGGCGAGATGGGGCGTGCGCACGAGGCCCCCGATGCGGCTGTCGCCCCAGCCATGCACGAGCAGCACCACCGGCCCGGCGGAGTCGTCGCCCTCAACGCTCCAGACCTCGGCCTCGTGCCGCGCGTGCGCGAGGCGCACCAGCCAAGTATCCCACGAGCGCGGGCGGTCGAGCTCGCCGGGATCTCCCGGCAAGCCACGCGAGACCGCGGACGCGTACGTGCGTCGCGGAGGGTGCGTGAGGCCCCAGGCGACATACGCCGTCATCGCGAGCCAGAGGCACGCCAGCCCGATCAGCAGGAGTTGGATAAAGCCGAGCATGCGGTGATCGAGCGTGGTGGTGCGGCTCGGAGGGTTAGCCGCCGAATAGGCCGACGATGTCGTTGAACGTGACGATGATGAACAGCGTGGCAATCAGCAGCACGCCCACCGCGACGCTGATCTCCTGGATGATCGGTGGCGGGGCCTTCCCGCGGATCTGCTCGTAGAGCAAGAACAGGAACTGCCCGCCATCCACGATCGGCAGCGGGAGGAAGTTGATCACCGCGAGATTGACCGACACGAGCGCGGTGAAGAAGAGAATCCAGACTAGACCCCTATCGGCGATCTGGGTGCCGAGGTGGGCGATGCCGACCGGCCCGCGCAGGTGCTCGACGCGGACGGTGCCGTGGAAGAGCCGGTTGATGGTCAGGTACGTCTGCGCCATGACCTGCTTGGTGCGCCGGAACCCATGGGCGAGCGCGCCGAGCGGGCCCTCGCCCTTGAGCGTGATCTCGTCGAGCGCGAGCAGCTCATAGAGCGTGGTCGTGCCGCCGAGGTCGCGCAGGCGGGCGACGGACTCGGCCGGGATGGTCCACGACACGCGCTCGGACGCGTCATCACCGGCGAGCCACGCCTCTGGATTGCGGAGTGTGATCCAGACCGTGCCATCCGAGCCACTCTCGATCGCCTCGGCGAGCGCGGCGCGCAGCTGGACCGCGACCTCGCTGAGCGTGCGCACCGGGCGATCGTCCACCGCGACGATCCACGCGCCGGGCCGCTCGATCAGGCTCGTCGCGGCCGGCGCGACCACCTCGCCCGTGATCGGGTTCTCAAGCACACTCGGCGGGAGCGCGACCACACCCCAGACCGACTCGGTCGTGTCCGGCAGGAACCCGATGCGTCCCTCGCTGTCGACGTCCGGGCGCAGCTCGATCTGCGGAATGGACTGGGCCGAATCCAGTTCGGGAGATCCGCTTGCTCGCAGCACGGTGAGCGGAATGGCCTGTCCGGTGGCGCGTTGGATCTCTGGGATGCCCTCGTGCAGGGCGGGGAAGTCGACCTCGCCCAGTCGCAAGAAGATGTCGCTCGCTTCGAGCCCGCCGAGCGGGGCGCGATCGCCCACCGAGCTGGGGTGCACGCGCATCACGGGCGTGAGCCCGAAGAGGTGCTGCACCACGCGGACGCGTTTGCCGTTGCTGTCGGGCAGGTAGTCGGTCAGCAGGCGTGCCGTCGGGCGGACGTCGATGGACGCCTGATCACCGTCGGGAGACTGAATGGTGAGCGTGAGGCGTTGTCCGAGGTTGGCGTTAAGGGCGCGCTTGATCGCCCCCCCATCCGGCGTGGGGTCTCCGTTGACCGCGACGATTGCGCTGCCCGGATCGATGTCGCCATAGCCGAGGCGCTCGAGCTGCTCGGCGAGCAGGGGTCGATCGGCCGCATCGTCGGTGTCGATGCGGTTCGACAACGCCGGGGCCACGCCAAGCTCGAGCAGTCCGGTGGTGCGTCCACGTTTGGGCACGATCTCGAAGCGGAGGACCTCGTCGAGGCCGTCACGCACGACCTCGAGCCGCACCGGCTCGTCGCGCTTCGACATCGCCGCCTCGACCATGAGTTGCGTGAACTCCTCAGCGTTCCCCCCGTTGACGCGCAGCACGCGATCGCCCGGGCGCAGGCCACGCTCGTCGAGGCCGAGCGAGGTGGCGTTGACGGCGACGGCCATCGCCGCGGGAGAGCCCGGCACGACACCCCCGATGATCGGTGGCTGCGTGCGCAGGCCGATCGTGAACACCAGCACGAACAGCGCCGCCGCGGTGATGAGGTTCATCACCACGCCGGCGGAGATCACGACCATCCGCTTCCAGGGCGGAGCGTGCTGCCAGCCGCCGGGCTGGGCGCTGGTGGCGTTCGGATCCAGATCGTCCTGCCCGACCATCTTGACGTAGCCGCCCAGTGGGAACCAGCTCAGGCGGTACTCGGTCATGCCGACCGCGTCGGCGTCATTCGCGGCGCGGGCCTTCTCGGCCGCCTCGCGTGCGCTGCTGCCCCTGCGGAGCCCCACGCCGCGTCGCCAGCTGATGATGGGCGGTCCCCAGCCGATCGCGAACGCGGTGACGTGGATGCCGGCCCAGCGAGCGGCAACGAAGTGCCCAAGCTCGTGCACGAACACGATCGACCCGAAGGCGAACAGCACGAGCAGAAGATCGAGGGCCGAGCCCAGCAGGCCGGCGAGGGTTTCCATGGGCCGATCCTATGGCGATTGGTTGGCTTCGTGTGATACGCGGTAAAGAACAGGGCCCCGTCTCTCGACGGAGCCCCGCGTGTATTAATCGGTTGAATCGAGCCGCCAGATCAGCGGGCGGCGTACTTCACGCTGCAGCCGTAGGGCCGCGTCTGGGCCTGCTCGACCGTCTCACCGGCGAGGACCGAGTTGAGCGCGGCCTCAACGTAGTTGACGTCGCCGGCGTTGCGGGGCGAGCGGTTGTTGTCGATCGCGCCCGCGTAGACGAGGATGCCGTCGGCGTTGATGACGAACATGTGCGGCGTGGTCTTGGCGCTGTACATCTTGCCGACCTTGCCGTCGGTATCGAGCAGCACCGGGTACGCGATCTTGTACTCGGTCTTCATCTCCTTGTTGAGCTCGAGGCCCGCGCCCTGCTTGCCCTCGGCGCCGGAGTTAATCGCGGCCCACTTCACACCCTTGGCCTGGAACGCAGCATACGTGTCGGCCATGGTCGTGTTGTGCTTGTGATGCTTGACGACGAACGGGCACTGCGGGTTGTACCACTCGAGCACCACCGCGTTCACGCCCTCCTTCGCGAGCACCTCGCTCAGGGTGTGGGTGTTGCCGTCGGTGTCGGTCAGAGTGAAGTCGGGCGCCTTCTCGCCGACCTTGGCGACCGCGTGCGAGTCCATCGCCTTGTAGCCGTCCTTGCCATCCTTCGGACCGGCGGCGATCGTCGCGGCTGCGAGGGTGGCGGCGGCGACAACGCCCATCGCGAGTTTCGTCAACGTGCTGTTCTTGCGAGCCATTGGAGTCTCCTTCGCCCCGATGGGGCCTCGCCCCGAGCCGGCAGCCCGGGGTCTCGTGTTCAAATGCAAGGGAATGATCCCCGCTCGGACGCGGACGCCTACTTGTCGGCGTTGATCGAGTCCGAGGTGGGGATTCGGATCGCCACCGACTGGGTGGCGCTTGGGTTGGGGGGGATGCGTCCCGACGCGGGCCCCGGTGTGGGCGTTGCGCTTGGGGCGGGCGCGGTCCAGTATTGGAGGATGCCCGCGACCTCGTCGCCGCGGGATCGATCGATCGGCAGGCTGAGCGTGGAGCCCTTCTGCTCACCAAACTCGAGCAGTCCGCCTACCGGCGCGGAATGCCGGGACGGGTAGAACGCGATCTTGCTCGCGTTGGGCACACTGATCGTCAGCTCGTCGCCGCGCCAGGCCCACCGCATCTCGGGCGGGAGTTTCTGCGACGGCAGCGTGCGGCTGCCGCGGGCGATCGTCGTGCCACCCGAAGAGCTCGGCGCCGGCCGCTCGGTGATGGGAATGGACAGTGATACCTCGGCGAACTCCGGGATGCAGATGTCCTTGCACACAAGCCATTCAAGATCGGCGGTCAGCTCGATCGTCGAGCCGATCTCGGCGTCCTTTGGAACGCGAATTGGCACGATGAGCGTGAACTGGTCCTCGTAGACGTGATCGAGAATGTCACCGGGCGAGATGTACCGCTTGGGCGTCGGCCAGCGGACCTCACCGATGCGGACACCCTCTGGCGCCGACCAAGCCGCCGCCGGTGCAAAGCCGGTGTCGTTCTGCCCATCCCAATACAGGTGCCAGCCGGGCTCGATGGTGAAATCGAGTCCGACATAGATCTCGTGCCCCGGCGGCACCGACTCAACGGCACTGACCAGCCGCACCTTCGCCTTGGGCTTGTCCAAATCGACCTGTTCCATGCCCGCCACCGCCAGGCCCGCGAGGAAGGCTCCTGCCGCCACGATGCCCACGCCGGCTCCAGCGCCCGAGCGTGAAGGACGCGACGACCGACGCCGCGAGTCGTCGCGGGGGGCCGATGCGTCGCGGCAGCCGTTCCAGCAGACCATCCAGTGTCCTCGCCTTGGCCGCACCTCTGAGGGCGGCCGTGATCACCCACGGCGAACGCTCCACCATTCGCATGTATTCTCCCCCACGATGCCAACGAATCCCACCGTCGTGACAAGCCGATCTACATTGCTCCCGGGCCGAGCGCGCCGCATGCCGCCGCTCGTGCTCTACGCGGCGATCGTGGGACTCGTCATCCCTATTTTAGGGTGTAGCAAACAAGTGCGAGACAGCGACATTCGTTACGTCTCCCTCCCCGAGGTTCGCCAGCGGCAGCTCGATGTCGAGGATGGTCGGAGCTCGCGGGTGCTGATCATCGACCCACGATCTACCGCGCGGTACGGGCGGGGGCACATCCCATCGGCGATTAACTTCGGGCTGGCTGACGCGCCTGAGGAGGGGCCCACGGACGCGCGTCTTGAGGGCTTTGATCGGCTCGTGGTCTACGGCGACAACCCCGCCTCGGCCGTCGCCAAGGCCATGGCCAAGCGTCTCATCGCGCTCGGCTACGGGCGAGATCGCGTGCGTTGGTTCAGCGGTGGGTTGGCCGAGTGGGCCCGGGCCGGGCTGCCGGTCGACGTCGTCGAGGACGAGCCGAGCGACGACTGAGCGCACGACAGCGGCGCCGATGATCGACGCCGCTGAC
>JBCAXI010000215.1:0-5079 GCA_038534175.1 Planctomycetota bacterium
ATCGAACCAGGACCCGGAGCAGGACCCGAATCGGGACCGGGCGCAGGATGCCGGGGCGCCTCCCCGCTCAAGACGCGCCACACGTCCCGAACCACCCAGCTCATCGATCGCTTTGCCGCCCGCGTCCCCGAGGCGATGTGCGGCGTCAGATGCACGTTCTCGATATCCAAGAGCGGATACGTCGGACCGAACGGCTCGGGATCGTGCACGTCCAGCACCGCCTGCGCCCCCGGATGCTCGATCATGCACGACGCCAACGCGTGCGCCTCCACCACAAACCCTCGCGATGTGTTCAGAAACAGCACATCGTCCATCATCCGTGCAAACGCGTCAGCGTTGATCAGACCTCGGTTCTCCGAGCGCCCGTCCACGTGCACCGTGACCACGTCCGACGTCTCGAGCAGCGTCTCTCGCGAGACCGGCGTGGCGCCGTGCCGGTGCTCGGGCTGGATCTCGCGAAGATCGTGGTAGACCACGTCCATATCGAGCGCGGCGGCCGCCCGAGCGACCTGCGAGCCCACCCGTCCCATGCCGTACACGCCCAACCTTCGCCCGGCGAGCTCGCGCTCGGCGATCAGCTCGCGCCGCGCCCGCTTCCACTCGCCCGCGTCGAGCGCGCCCTCCAAAAACACACGCGGGCGGGTCGCGTCAAGCAGGCACGCGAGCACAAACTCCACCACCGCACGCGTGTTCGCGTCGGGCGTGTGCACCACCGCGACCCCTCGGCGTCGGCACGCGGCCACGTCGATGTTGTCCAGCCCCACGCCCGCACGACCCACCACCCGCAGCTTGGGCGCGCGCTCCAGCATCGCCCGATCGATCCGGGTATACGTCCGCACCACCAGCCCCTCAGCCATCGGCAGACGCACCGCGAACGCGGGATCGACCAGCTCGCATCGCACGAGCTGAGCCCGCGCCTCCAACCACGCCGAGGCCTCCGTGTCGAGGTCCTCGGTCTGCAACACCAGCGGAGCCGCTTCAGAATTGCTGCCATCGCCAGCCATCGATCACATCCTACGGCGCGGCCGACGCCCACCTGGAACGGGGGCCCAATCGGTGCGACACGTGTAATTCAACCTAGCGAACACCCCAGGCCGATAGGGGATTGTTCACACGAACAGGGGGACTTAGAACCCTTCTTATCTAGATTCCCACACGAGCACGGCAAGACCGAGGAGCGGGCCCGCAGCATGAACAAGGCCGATCTGGTGGAGCGTGTCGCCATAAAGCTCTCGATGCCCAAGATCCACGCGACGCGCGTGGTCGAGGCCGTGCTCGAGTCGATCGCCGAGGGCATCCAGCAGGACGAGCGTGTCTCGATCTCCGGCTTCGGGGCGTTCACAAAGCGCGACCGCGCCGCTCGCATCGGCGTGAACCCGATGACGCAAGAGCGCGTCGAGATCAAGCCGCAGACCACGTGCGTCTTCCGAGCCGCCCCCGCGCTCAAGGCCGCGCTCAACGAGCACGACGCGCCCGACTGAGCCCGATCAGTCCGACCCGTCCGAGGCCGGGTACGTCTCGGCGCCCGGGTCCCGAGCGAAGGCGCGCTCAGCGAGCGCGATCGCCCGTCCCAACGCCGCGGCCTTGTTGACCGTCTCGTCGAACTCGGCGTCGGGCTGCGAGTCGTGCACGATCCCCCCCGCGGCCTGGATGTGGTACGTCCACGTGTCGCCCCGGCGTCGCTCGGTCGGCGCGACCATCGTGCGCAGCGCCAGCGCGATGTCCATGTCGCCGTCGAGACCGACGTAGCCCATGCCCCCGCCGTAGGGCCCGCGCCGCAACGGCTCGAGCTCGTCGATGATCTGCATCGCCCGGATCTTGGGCGCTCCAGAGATCGTCCCCACCGGCAATGTCGCCCGCAGCGCGTCCCACGCGTCGAAGTCCTCACGCAGCTCGCCCGTCACCGTCGAGCTGATGTGCATCACGTGGCTGTACCGCTCGACCTCGAACACCGCGTCCAGATGCACCGTGTTCTGCACGCACACACGCCCCACGTCGTTGCGACCCAGATCGACCAGCATCACGTGCTCGGCGCGCTCCTTCTGGTCCGCCAGCAGCTCCGCTTCCAGCCGGCGATCCTCCTCGGGCGTCACGCCGCGGCGACGCGTGCCCGCGAGCGGGCGGTTCGTGAGCACCCGCTTCTCCGAGCCGTCGGCGTCGGTCTCCGTCCGCACGCGGCACAGAATCTCGGGGCTCGAAGCGACCAGGATCGCCTGCGGCGTCTGCAGGTACACCATGTACGGGCTCGGGTTCACCACCCGCAGCGAGCGGTACACGTCGAACGGATCGACCGCCGCCTCGCGCTCGAAGCGCTGGCCCAGCACCACCTGAAAGATGTCGCCCGCGCGTATGTACTCGAGCGCGCGATCGACCATCGCGCGATGCTGCGCCCGCGTCATGTTCGAGGGCATCGCCTCGGTCTCGCCGCCTCGCTCCACCCGATCCACTCGCCCCGAGGGCAGCGGACGCACGTCGTGCCGCTGGATCAGCTCCACGCGCGCGTCCAGCTCTGCTGACGCCCGATCGAACGCCGCGCCCGGGTCGGCGTCGGGCGCGACCATCGACAGCTTCACCACGTGCACCAGCTTGTCCACGTGGTCGAAGCAGACGACGCCGTCGTACAGCGCGAAGTGCAGCTCGGGCAGGCGACGATCATCCTCGGGCGCGCGGTCGCGGCCGAGCTTCTCGGGCTCGGCGTACCGCACCGTGTCGTACGCCGCGTAGCCGAACCAGCCACCCAGCGGGGCCTTGGGCAGCGCCTGACCGTCGTGCGTCTCGTGCACAAGCCGGATGTCGCGCGTGAGCTCGCGGAGCGCCAGCAGCGGGTCGCCCGAGCGGTCGCTCACCGCCGCGCCCCCCTGACGCTCGTCGTGCACCGTCACCGTGTTCCCGTACGCGACCACCTGCATGATCGGCTGGGCTCCCAGGATCGAGTGCCGACCCGCGCGCTCCCCGCCCTCGACCGACTCGAGCAGGAACGAGGGCGCCACCCGCTCGTCCGACGCCACCAGACGCCGATACACCAGCACGGGCGATAACTGATCTTCTAAGAGCCGCGCCACAATGGGCGCCGAGAGCGTCACACCGGGGGACAAGGCCCGGTGACGCTCGATCAAGGTGACAAACTCGTCACGACCCATGGCGCTCACGGCCGCGATGGTACACGCCGATAGAGTGCTCCGATGCGGACCCTCATGAACATCCAAGCACGCCTGGCGATCGCCTGTTGCTCGCTGGCCGCGGGCGCCGTGCTCGCGCAGGACGTCGGACCCTCCCCCACGCCTCCGCCCGCGCCCACCGCCGATCCGGCGGGCCAGCCCGCGACGCCATCGACATCGAGAAGCACCGGTGCCGGCAGCTTCCTCAGCGTGCCCGGCTACGCCGAGAACGTCATCCCCGACATCGGCCTCCGAGGACCGCAGCGCGAGGCGTTCATCCAGCGCCTGGTCTCGTACCGGCCCAATGGCCTGGGCTACCGCGTCGAGTTCAACCGCCGCTTCGCCCACGCCTACCCCACGGTCATGATCGTGCCCGACGTGGCCTCGTTCATGGACGCCATGAAGCTCTGGCTCTCGTCGGATCGCTTCCCAATCCTCATCGACGACGGCACCCCCGAGGCGCGACAGAACATCGCCCGCTTCGTCCGCTCCTTCCGCGAGGCCTACCGCCAGCCGATCGATGTGGTCCGCTGGAGCACGCCCACCCCGCGCGCCATCACCGACCCGGTCGAGGAGACCGAGGCCACGCTGGCGCGCACATTCCAGGCCTCCATCCCGCGGCTGCAGCCGCCGCAGTTCATCCAGATCCTCGCGCGCGTTGGCAAGCCGCCCCCCGGCGTGGTCGTAGCCGATCCGGACCACCCCTCGTGGATCTGTGCCGTGCCGCTCGCGCTGGCGCACAACCAGCCCATTCTGTGGGTCGACGCGCCGCGCAACTTCGACACGCCCGCGACCGAGGAGCAGATCGTCGACATCAACCTGCAGATCGAGGGGCTCCTCGAGTTGCTCGACGTCTCCTGGAACGATCAGGGTGACATGATCGAGGCGGTCACACTCCTGCTCGACGTGGCCCCCATGTACACCGCCAGCGACGGGCAGCGCTACGCCACCACCGATCGCATCGGACGCGACTCGGTCGATCACTCCAAGCGTTGGGCGTGGGCCGGCCAGTTCCACGGCTCGGCGCCCGAGGCCGCATACCGCGTCATGTCCAGTCTGTTCAGCAACGCCCGGCGCGCCTGGATGTTCGACAGCTATCCCGACGAGGAGCCGTGGAGCCGGTACGCGATGAGCAAGCTGCAGCGCGTGCTCGGCCCGCCGGTGTGGACTTCCACGTTCGATCTCCCGCCCGACTCGGGCAGCCGCCTGCACTGGCTCAACCGCGCCGAGACGCCCGTCGACTCCGAGCTCATCATGGTCAACACCAAGGGCCTTCAAGACCGCTTCGAGCTCAGCCCGGGCCTCGGTCGACCGGGCGACCTGCCCGTTCTCAAGAAGCCCGCGGGCGTCTATTTCATCCACTCATGGTCCGCGGCCAACCCCGCCTCGCCCTACACGCTGGCGGGTCGCTGGTTCGAGCGCGGCGCCTTCGCCTTCGTGGGCTCGGTCGAGGAGCCGGGCCTCGCGGGATTCGTCACGCCCGAGCTCGTCGGCGGACGCCTCATCCGCCCGGCGCCGTGGGGCGCGGTCGTGCGCAAGCCCACGCCCCGGCCCTGGAAGATCGCGGTCTTCGGCGATCCGCTCTGGACGCCCGGCCCGCGCCAGAATCCCTCGCGCAAGCCCTGGCCGTTCCAGAACTCGGTCAAGCTGCGATCCGAGGTGGGCCCGCTGGCCGCCGAGGGCCGCTACGCCGAGGCGATTGAGACGCTGCACATGCTCGCGAGTGATGAGGACGCGGTCCGCCTCGTGCGTTCGGCGCTCGCCGACGACCCCGCGAACGCGACGCCCGACCTCGCAGCCGCCGCGATTCCAACGCTCTTCATGCGAAGCGAGCGCGACCTGCTGATCGAGCTATATCGCGCGCTCGACGCCGATCGCGCGGGCGACATCGCGTACCAGGACTACCTGTGGCACGCCGCAC
>JBCAXI010000216.1:0-5040 GCA_038534175.1 Planctomycetota bacterium
TGCTGCTGCTGTTGTTGCTGGGCTTGCTCGGCTTGGTTCAATAGGTCGGCGAGCCGGCGACGCACGATCTCCAGGCTGCGCATCGCGTCTGTGTCGTTGGGATCAATGTCGAGCGCCGCTCGATACGCGCGCTCGGCACGCCATAGCTGGTCGGCGACTTTCTCGAGTTCGGCGACCGCGTTTGGGCCCGCGGCGGGCGGCTTGACCGCCTCGAAGTGCACGCGCCCGAGATTGGCGGCGGCGTCGCGCGCCAGGGCTGAGGGCGTGCGAGGATGATTGGCCTGTTGGGCGGCCTGCTCGAACAGCAACGCCGCGGCGTCGAGCGCCGGGCTGTCGGCGGTCGCGAGCGCATGGGCGACATCGAACCGAAGCTCGGCGGGCGCGGGCGGACCCTCTTCGGGCCATCTGGCGAGGATCTTGGCGGCCGCTTCGGGTTGGTCAGTGTCTAAGAGACGCTGCGCGTCGGCCAGCGCGGTGTCGGTTGTCGGGCTCGGAGTCGGCGCGGGATTCTGTGCCGTGGTCTGTGTGTTGGATGACGGGGCGGCGGCGAGCACGATCGCGATGGTGATGAGCGCCAGGTTCATGGATTGCGCCTTCGGCGGTGGGCGGCCAGGGTGAGCGGCTCGAGTCCGAGCAGGATCGCGGCGGCGCCGAGCAGCGGCTGGAACAGCTCTTGCCAGGTCAGGGTCTCTTCGGCGCCGAACTCGGTCGTTCCAGTATTTGCGGTGAGATCGCGATAGACCTCGTCGAGGTTGATGGCACCGTCGCCGACGTTGAGAAAGGCGCCTTTGCGCGAGGCGGCGGCGACCTGGCGCATGAGCTCTGGATCGAGTCGCGAGCGGACGGGCTCGCCGTTGTAAAGCACGGGTTTGCCCTCTGCGTCGAGCACGGTGGCACCGGCGTCGGAGGAGCCGAGGCCGAGCGCGATGACGCGGACGCCGAGGGCGCCCGCGCGATCGGCCGCCTCGACGGGGAACGAGCCCTGGTCCTCGCCGTCGGTGATGAGGATGACGTCACGCGTGCCGGCGGTCGCGGCGTCGCGCTCGTCTTTGAGGTTGAGCACGTCTTCGACGGCGACGCGGATGGCATCGCCGATGAGGGTGCCCCCGCGAGAGACGGCGGCCGGGCCAAGGTCCTCGAGCGCGACGTCGAAGAACCCGCGATCGAGCGTGAGCGGGCACTTGACGACGGACTCGCCCGCGAAGGCCACGAGGCCGACCCGGTGCCCCTCAAGCTCGTGCACGAGGTCGCGGATCCATAGCTTGGCTCGCCCGAGGCGGTCGGGCGCCAGATCTCGCGCGAGCATGGATCGGGACACATCGACGACAAAGACGACGTCGCGTCCGCGTTGGGTGACTTCTCGCGGCTCGGGCGAGTGGCGGGGGCGCGCCAGCGCGACGACGCAGAGCGCCAGCGCGAGGCAGATGACGCCGACGCTGATCACGTCATGCAGGACGCGGCGTGGCGGCGCGAGCTGGGCGAGCCGCTCGTCGTCGGCGAACCGCCCGAGCTTGGCGGCCGAGCGGAGGCGCAGCCACAGGAGCAGGGCGAAGATGATCGGCACCCCCCACAGCGCGAGCAAGTGCATCGGGTGTGCGAACTCGAGCGTCCGGAGCGCAGTGTCTGCGGGGCGGGCGATCATGGGCGCGCCCTCCGGAAGAATGCTGCCGAGACGAAGATGTGGGCGCCGAGCGTGGCAAGCCCCCAGCGCGCGAGCGGCTCGTACAGCTCCTCGACGTTGTCGTACTGCAGCTCGGTGATCTCGGTGGTCTCTAGCTCGTCGATCGCGGCGTAGACCTCGCGCAGCGTGTCGGCGTCCTGGGCGTCGAAGAAGCGTCCGCCGGTGCGCTCGGCGATCGCGGAAAGCAGCGCGCGGTCCGGGCCGCGTTGCAGGAACCCGCGTGATCCGACGGCGACGGTGTAGATCTTCACGCCCCACTCGGCGGCGAGACGGGTCGCCTCGAGCGGCTGCAGGCTGCCACGGGTGTTCTCGCCATCCGTGAGCAGCACAATGACACGCGAGTTGAGCGTGAACTCGGGGCGCTCCTCGGGGTTCTCGCTCGCGCGTCGTTGGAGGCGTTCTTCGGCGTCGCGCAGGCGGGCGGCGGCGAGCGCGATGGCGTCGCCGATCGCGGTGCCGTCCTCGCGGCGGCTGGCGGCGAGCTTGGCGTCGTCGGCGAGGTCGGCGAGGATCGCGTGGTCGTGCGTGAGTGGGCAGATGGTGTTGGGGCGGGCGGCGAACGTGACCAGCCCGATCAGGTCGTCGGGGCGTCCCTCGAAGGTCTCGGCGTCACCCAGCACGAACTCGCGCACCACACGCTTGACAACGCTGAGCCGATCGGTGACGCCGTCATCAAGCCGCATGCGTTCGCCCATCGAGGATGAGCGATCGATGACGATCTGGATCGCGACGCCGTTGGTCGCGGTACGGGACTCGCCGGTGCGCAGCTGCGGGCGGGCCGCGGCGGCGGCGAGCAGCACGATCGCCGCGATGCGCAGAAGCCACGGCATCCAGAGCAGGCGTTGACGGAGCGAGGGCGCGATGCCTTCGAACGCGTGGGCCGCGCTGTGTCGAACGGTGGGTCGGCGTCGCGAGATGGCGTGGACCCAACCGAGCAGCACCGCGGCCGCCGTGAGGAACCACAGCGGCTGGGCGTAGAGGTTGGGGTCGAAATAGTTGATGGTCTCGCTCACACCGCCCCCTCTTTGGTGAGGCGTTCGGCGAGGGCCACGGCGTGTTGGGCAAGTGCCCGATGGTCCGCGGTGTGTTGCGGCCGATAGAGCGCGTCATCGAGGTCGGTCGCCAGGCGTTGCGCGTCCTCGCGCAGCGTCGGTGGGAGGTCGGGCGCGATCTCGGCGAGCCGTGCGCCGGGCGCCGCGTTGGCGCGCGCTTGGGCGATGAGTTGGGTGAGGGCGGCGATCTCTGCCGGGTCGTGCGTTGGAGACTCGGTCTTCGAGATCGCGCGGAGACGCCGAAGGCTGGCCAGGATGACATCGGGTCCCGCACGCGTCCGCCCGATCCGGCTGAGCGCGAACACCAGGGCGGCCGCCGCGGCGAACGCGATGAGCGGCGTCGTTGGCTGGTGCCACCACGGAGCAGGTGAAGACTCGGCGGACGCTCGAGCCCGAAGCGGGCCAACGCCCTCGGCGCCGTCGCCTTCGAGCATGCTCGGCACGCTGAGGTCGATGGGCTCCGAGGTCAGCGTGCGGCGCTCGCCGACGGCCGCGACGGCCGAGAACACAATGGGTGGGATGGTGAGATCGCCCGGGAGAAATGGCTCGAGCGTGAACTCGTGACGCGCGTGCTGGCGTCGATCGTCGTCGATCATCGGCGTGAGTGGGCGGGATTGGACGAGCGTTAGGCCGCCGAGCGAGGGGCGGGGGTCGGGCGAGAGCTCGCTCGGTGACTCGAACGGCATCGCGATGGGTTCGGCGATGACGCCCGGATCGGTGATGAGTGTGATCGTCAGACGGACCGGATCCACAAGCGTCGGCGTCGTGGTGGAGAGCGCGAGCTCGACGCGCAGGCCATCGGCGTCGAGCGTTTGCTTGTGGGCGGGCGGGGCCTGCGTCGTGGGCGCGTCGTCGGCGCACGCGGCGAGCACGGTCGTCATAAGCACGAGCAGCGCGACGCGGATCATCGCCGACGCTCCCTCGATCGAAGAAAGGCGGCGAGGTCGTCGCCCACGTGCCGATCGGTCGAAAGGTCGAGCAGATCGCACTTCGCCCTGCGGATGAGGCGCTCGGCCTCGGTTCGCTGCGCACGGCGGCGCTCGGCGAATCGGCGGCGCACGCGGCGCGAGCCGGCGTCGATGCGCGCCGTCTTGCCCGTCTCGGGATCGATGAGGTCGATGAGGCCCACGTTGGGCAGCTCCGACTCGCGCGGGTCGGAGATGCGCGTTGCGATGACATCGTGTCGCCGGGCGAGCAGACGGAGCGATTGTTCCAGTCTGGCGTCGGTCGGCACGAGGAAGTCGGACATCAGAAAGACGATCGCGTGCCGGCGGACCGTGCGGCTGAGCTCCTCCACGGCGGCGGGCAGGTCGGCGGTTCGGCCTTCCGGCTCGTGTCCGAGCAGCTCGCGGATCACGCGGAGCGTGTGCGCCTGGCCCACGGCCGGCGGCACGAACAGCTCCGTTCGATTCGTGAAGATGTGCAGGCCGACGCGGTCTCGGTTGCGCGTGGCGGAGAGGGCGAGCAGCGCACCCGCCTCGGCCGCGAGACGCGACTTGGTCTTGGCGACCGTGCCGAAGGTGTCGGAGGCCGAGCGGTCGACGGCGAGGACGACCGTGAGCTGCCGCTCCTCGACGAACCGCTTGATGAACGGGCGCCCGGCGCGCGCGGTGACGTTCCAGTCAATGCTGCGGACATCATCCCCGGGCTGGTACTCGCGGACGTCGCTGAACTCGATGCCCTGGCCGCGGAAGGCGGCGTGGTACTCGCCCGCGAACAGCTCGTTGACCCGGCGTCGAGCGCGGATCTGCAGCCGGCGGACGTCTCGCATGAGCGTTTCGGTGATCATGCGTGCGGGCCTCGCTCAGGGCGCGGGGACGTGGTCGAGCAGCTTGGCGACGAGATCGTCGGCCGATACGTTCTCCGCCTCGGCCTCGTAGCTGGGCGCGACGCGGTGACGCAGCACCTCCATCGCGATGGCCTTGACGTCGGCGGGTGTGGCGTAGTCGCGCCCGCGGAGCAGGGCGTGGGCGCGGGCGGCGTGGGCCAGCGAGATCGACGCGCGGGGCGAGGCGCCGAACTCGATCAGGCGGTCGACGCCATCGAGCCCGGCCTCCTTCGGATCGCGCGAGGCGTGGACGAGGTCGACGATGTAGTCGCGCACGCGGGGGTCGAGGTGGACGCGGTCCACGAGCGCGCGGAGCGAGGCGACGCGATCGAGCGTCATGGCGTTCGTGGCGCTCAGCTGGGTGGGCGCGCTGGAGGCCATGCGATCGACGATCGAGCGTTCTTCCGCTTTGGTCGGGTAGCCGATGCGCAGCTTGAGCATGAAGCGATCGACCTGGGCCTCGGGAAGGGGGTAGGTGC
>JBCAXI010000217.1:0-5037 GCA_038534175.1 Planctomycetota bacterium
GGCCCCCCCGTGGCGGCCGCGCTCGACGAGCGCACAGTCCAGATCACCATTCCCCCCGCCGAGCGGATCGCGCCGGCGGCGTTCATCGCCGACGTGCTCGCGGCGCCGATCAACCCCGCGCTGCTCCGTCGCCCGCCAAAGATCATCGTCAACACGCGCACGGGCGCGATCGTCGTGACCGGCGACGTGCGCATCGGCCCTGTCGCGATCACGCACCGAGACCTGCGCATCACGACCACCGTGCCGCCCGTCGAGCCCACGCCGGCAAATCCGCTCGTGGAAACCGACACGTGGGCGAGCCTCGGCACCGATCTCCGCGATGGTGAGCGGGCCCGGCTCGAGGACCTGCTCAACGCGCTCCGCCAACTCGACGTGCCCGTCGACGACCAGATCCAGATTCTGTACATGCTCGAGAAGAGCGGGCAGCTCCAAGCTCGGATCGAGGTGGACGGATGATCGAACCGATCTCAAAGTCCGCCCTGCTCCCGCTGCGGGCGTCCTTGCGCGGCGGCCCTTCGTCGGGGCTGGAGCGTCAGGAGGCCTTTGCGCGTGCGCTCAACACCGCGGAGCGCCGGATCGACTCGAGCGAGAGCCCCGAGGCCAAATCGCGCGACGCCGCCGAGCGATTCGTGTCGGCGACGTTCATCCAGCCGTTGCTGAAGCAGTTCCGCGAGAGCAACCAAGCGGCGCCGCCGTTTGCGCCGTCCGAGGCCGAGAAGTCGTTCGGCGGCATCCTCGACGCGATGCTCGCCGACCAGATCGTGCAGGCACAGGGCCTGCCGATCGTCGAGCGATTGGCACGCGATCTGCTACGTGATTCTGCGAGTGCGCCACAACCCGCTGCGGGCGCGCCGCTTGGGAGGATCGCATGACCTCGGCCACCTCCACGACGCCGTCCGTTACAACAACAGATGACACGCTCGACCCGACGATTCGGCTGGAGCGTTCCCTGCACGAGCTCGTGCAGTCGCACGAGCGCTTGCTGGAGCTCACGGTGCAGCACCGCGCGGCGATCGCTCGTTCGAGCGCGCCCGAGCTGGACGCGTTGGTTCGAGCGCAGCACACCGAGATCAAGCGGATCGCCGAGCTGGAGCAGCATCGTCGCCAGGCGGTGCGCGAGCTGGTGGGCGGACTGCCGCGCCGCGCGCCGCAGCCCACGATCGAAACGGTGCTGCAGCGTGTCGCCGGCGAGGTTCGAGAGCGGATCGGCGGGCTGGCCGAGCGTCTGCGTGGGCTGCTCACGCGGCTGCAACGCGAGCGGGCCATCGTGCAGCGTGCGACGGCGAGCCTGGTCTCGCACATGGAGGGGCTGATGCGTCAGGTCGCCGCATCGCTGAGTCCCTCGGGCGCGTACGCCGCCAGCGGGCGTGTGGAGGCGCCCCGTCAGCCGATCGCGGCCGGATTGGACGTGACGAGCTAATGGGTCTCACGGGCGCGCTCAATATCGGCCGATCGGCGCTCACCGCCAGCCAGCTTGGGCTGACGGTCGCGGGCAACAACCTCGCGAACGCCGCCACGCCCGGCTACACGCGCCAGACGCTCGAGCTCAAGCCGATTCGTGGCGGATTCCTGGGCAACGCGTTCGTCGGGCGCGGCGTCGGCGTCGAGGGCGTGCAACGCAAGCTCGATGAGGCGTTGCAAGCACGCCTCCTGACCGCACGCTCCAACGAGGCTTCGGCGACCCAACGCTTGCAGAGTTACGCGGAGGTTGAGTCGACGCTGGGCGAGCTCACCGGCTTCGATTTCTCGACGCAGCTCAACACGTTCTTCAACACATGGAGCGAGCGGGCCAACCTGATCGAGAACTCGGGCGTGGTCGTCCAGCAGGCCTCGCAGCTGAGCTCGTTCATGCGTCGGCTGCGGAGCGATCTGTCGGACCTGCGTTTGCAGGTCGATGCGCAGATCGGCGCCGCGGCAGCGGAGGCCGACCGCATCGCGCAGGAGATCGCCTCGCTGAACGTGCAGGTCGCGGGGCTGGAGGGCTCGGGCGCGACCGCGTCGGCGCTGCGCGACCAGCGCGACATTCTGATCGGTGAGCTGGCCGATCTGATCGATGTCGACGTCGTCGAGCAGCCCGACGGGCAGGTCGATGTGCTGGTGGCCTCGCAGCCGGTCGTGCTCGCGGGCACGGCACGGGCGATCGGTATCCGGCGCGAGACCATCGACGGACGGTCGACGATCGATCTCGTCGCGGGCGATGACGAGCGCCGGCTCGACGTTCGCACGGGGCGCATCGGCGGCCTGCTCAGCGGACGGACCGACGCGGTGGACACCGCGATCGGCGCGCTCGACGAGATCGCCCAGGAACTCATCCATCGGGTCAATGATCTGCACGCCAACGGCGCCAACCGCGACGGGCTCACCTCGACCGACTCGACCCTCCAGACGCCGGTAGCGGACCGGTCGCTCGCGTTGAACGACCCGCTGAACCCCAGCTTCGCGGGACTTCCGTTCACGCCGACCAACGGCGGCTTCCTGCTGCACGTGACCCGCAGCGGCACGGGCGTGACGAGCACGATCCGCGTCGACGTTGATCTCGATGGACTTGACGCGACCGGGGCGCCGGGCTTCGGCGACGACACCTCGCTTGAGGACATCCGGGCCGCGATCGACGCGGCCGATGGCGTCACGGCAACGTTCACCCCCGACGGGCGCCTGCGCGTCGCGGCGGACCAAGGCTTCGAGTTCTCATTCGCCGAGGACAGCTCGGGCGTGCTGGCAGGCGTGGGGCTAAACGCGTTCTTCACGGGGCGCGACGCGAGCGACATCGACGTGCGGGCCGATCTGATCGACAACCCGGGGCGTCTGACGACGGGGCGGATCATCAATGGCGCGCTGGTGGAGAATCAGACGGCGCTGGATCTGGCGGCGTTGGGCGACCTGTCGCTCGATGGGCTGGGCGGGCAGTCGTTCCGCGAGACGTGGCAGAACGCGGTCAACGAGATCGGGCTGGCGACGGGCGCGGCGCAGGTCGAGGCCCAGGCGTCGGTGGTCGTCCGCGAGTCGCTTGACGCGCAGCGTGCGGCGGTCAGCGGCGTCAGCATCGACGAGGAGACGATCAACCTCCTGAGCTATCAGCGCCAGTTCCAGGCGGCGGCACGGATCGTCTCGGTCGCCGACGAGCTCCTCCAAGAACTCCTGGCGGTGGTGTGATATGTCGAGCTTCCCCGCCTCCATCGCGCGTGTGCCAAACCTGCTGCTCAGCCAGCTGCAGCTCAGCAACATCCAGCGGACCAACGTGGGCCTGTTCGACGTGCAGACGGAGCTCTCGACGGGTCGCGCGATCAATCGGCCGTCGGATGATGTGGTCCGATCCGCGACGATCTCGATCCTCGACGAACGCCTCGAGCGCGCCCAGCAGCGGCTTGGCAACCTCGACACCGCCGACCGGCAGCTGACGCTGCTTGACCAGGCGCTCGGGGAGGCGAACGACCTGATTCTCCAGGCCAAGAACCTCGCGAGCGAGCAGTCGAACTTCGGCGTGAGCGCCGAGGAGCGCGCCAGCCAGAGCATCGTGGTGGATTCGCTCATCCGACAGCTATTCAACCTGGTCAATCGAGACTCGGTGAACGGGTTCATCTTCGGCGGCGCCACGCCTGGAGGGACGCCCCTCGCCGAGTTTGGCGAGGGGGTGCTCTTCACCGGCGAGCCGGGCGCGCTCCTCACCGACCTCGGCGTCGCGGACACCGTGCCCGTCACGCTCGAACGCGACGACAGTGTCGGCGGCCTCGTCGAGCGCTACCTGGGGCTGGTGGAGATCGCGCCCCCACTCACCGCCGACACGCGGCTTGATGATCTCAACGGCGCCGGTCGCCAGGGCGTGCAGCGGGGTGAGCTGCTCCTCTCGGTCAACGGCAACGCGGCGGCACGGGTGAATCTCTCGGACGCCGACACGATCGGCGACGTGGCCGATCTGATCGAGCGAGCGATCCGTGACCAGGGGGCCGAGCTGGGCGTGGCGGTACTCGGGCCCAACGGCGTGGCATTCGACGCGGACGGCTTCACGATCGACGTCGCGGGCGGCGGCACGATCGATATCTCGGATCTCAATGGCGCTTTCGTCGCGCGGGACCTCGGGCTCGCCGGGGAGCCGTCGTTCACGTTCGACCCGGCGACGAGCGAGGGCCTCGGCGTTGAGCCGCGGCTGACGATGCTGAGCCCGCTGGGCGATCTTGGCGGGCCCCTGGGCCAGCTCCGGATCACGAACGCCGGACGCACCGCCGTCGTGGATCTCTCGGGTGCGCAATCTGTGCAGGACGTGCGCAATGCGCTGCGCGCGACCGACCTGGGAGTTGACCTCGAGATCGACCCGGACACACGAACGCTCGTGCTCGTGAACGAGTTCGCGGGCGCCAGCGACCAGGCGTTGAGCGTTGAGGAGGTTCCCGGCGGCCTGCAGACGGCCGCGAGGCTGGGCATCCGCACGCTCGATCTCTCGACGCCCATCTCACGATTCAACAACGGGCAGGGGTTGGAGGTCATCGGCGAGCAGCCAGACCCGATCACCGGGCTGCCCGCGCCCCAATTCAGCCGCGACGTGACGTTCACGCTCGGCGATGGCTTCGAGATCGGCATCGACCTGCGCGACGACGACCTCGTCACCGTGCGCTCACTGCTGGAGGCAATCAACACCCAGGCGAACGAGGCCTTGACGGCCGCGGGCCGACCGACGACGGACTTCGTCGCGGGCATCGACGCCGACGGGCCCAACGGGCTCGTGTTCACGCAGGATCCCGCGCTGGGCGGGTCACTCTCGGCGGTGCGCGAGAACAACTCGCCGGCGTTCGAGGGGCTGGGGCTGGACGCGGCGACATACGACGCGGCGACAGGCGCCTTGCGCACGCCCGACACCGCGAGGGTGCGCGTGACGAACGTGTTCACCTATCTATACGACCTAAAGCGGGGGCTGGAGGCGAATGACACGTCTGGCATCGCGCTTGCTGCTGTGGGTTTGGAAGAGCAGATCGATCAGATCGCGCAAGAACGTGCGTTGGTCGGCGGGCTCGCGAGACAGACCCAGGCGGGTCGCCGCCTGGG
>JBCAXI010000218.1:0-5015 GCA_038534175.1 Planctomycetota bacterium
GACTGCGTGAGCCCGTTGCACATGCACGCCGCGGCGGGCGACGTGAGATCGACGCGCTTGGCAATCTGGCCGCCTCGGCCGCGCTCGCGCCGCTCGCCGAGCTCGCCAACGCGATGAACAGCATGAAAGACAATCTTGGTGTGGATCTCACCGCGCCCAACGCCGCGCAGTCCGCCAGCGCCGCGTTGAGCGCGCCCGTCTCCGCGTCGGTCGCCCCCAGCGCCAGCGCCTCGGCCAGCCCGAGTGCTCAGGCGGTGGTCAACGCCAAGCTCAACGCGATGCAGAAGGCCGAGCAGGCGCTCAAGGCCGCGTTCGGCGCCAACGTCAGCACCCAGGCGGGCATGCAGGCCGCGGCCAGCGGCCTCAGCTCGATGGGCGGGAACATGAGCGCGCTCGATCCGCTCGCCGCGCTCGCCAACGCCGCGGCCCTCGGGCCCGCGATGGCCATGATGGCCGGCATCGAGGCGATCGAGCAGGCCCTGGGCATCAACCCGATGTCGCCCGGCGCGGGCGCCTCGATCGGGAACGCCCTCTCGGGCATCAGCTCGTCGCTCAGCGCCGCGCCCTCGGCCGCCGCGAGCGTGAGCCCGTCGGCCAGCGCCTCGGCCAGCCCGAGTGCCAGCGCTTCGGCGAGCCCGTCGGCGTCGGCCTCCTCGCTCGCCGCCCTCGACGCCAAGGCCGCGATGATGAATAGCCTCGCCTCGAGCCTCACCGCCACCGGCTCGGCCGGGGCGAATGTTGGCATGCTGCTCAACGCGCTGGGAAACCTCAATCACATGGGCGCGGGCGTCATCGCGATGTCGCCCTGCGGCGCCGCGGCGGGCGCGGGGCTCGGCGCGGTCGCGTCGCTCGGCTAGTCAACCAGACCTTCAAACAGAGTGTCAGTCGAAGCGTCAGCCGTCGAGCGTCACGCCCGCGGCCTCGGCCATCAGCTCGGCCGGCGGCGTCGGGTTGTGCGGCACCACGCGTCGTCCGCAGTCGGGACACAGGGTGGGCTCGTCCTCGCCGATGTAGCCATTGAGCAGCACGTGCGTGGGCTCGAGCGTCGCCTTGCCGTCGCGCGTCCAGAAACACAGCTCGGCCGGGTAGAGCGTGCGCTCGCCGGTGCTCGGGTGCTCGTACGGCCAGTTCTGGCCTTCTTTGATGCGGTGGTCCACGAAGACCTCGCGTGTGACGCTGTCGATCAGGTCGCGCTTCCGCGTGTCCGCCGCGATGCTGTTGCCCTGGCCCACGAGCGACCAGATGGCGAAGCCGACGGCGCCGAGCCCGGCAACGACGAGCAGGATCTGTCCGATCTTGGCGCCCGAGACGCCGCCACCTGCGCCGCGTCCCTTGGACGGCGTGTCGGTGTAGTCCAAGCCATCGGTCAGGCTCTTGGACCGACCCTTGGCATCAGGGGACGACATAGCGACCGTTCATTTTCTTGGGCCAGCGCTCCTGCGTCGCCTTCCAGAACTCGCGGGGCGCGCCGATGCGGGAACCGGTTGGGAACCAGTAGTTGGGGTTCGTGGCTTCGATGTCTTCGACCAACTCGACATGCCCATCGAAGAAGGCGATATGCCCCTTGGCGTCGTCGGCGAATTGGCTGCGTTCCAGCCCGCCGCCATGTCGGAAGGCGATCGCGCGTTTGTCGTTCCACACGTTGGACAGCTGCGGGGCTGACTCGAGCAACGAACGAAATGCCTCGCCCGCCGCTAGCGAGCGGTTGTACTCCTTGCTCTGGTTCCACCAAGGCCCGACGCCCGAGAAGGCACCGCCAAAGTTCGCGCCAATGTTGATGTCGTAGTCGGGCGCGACACTGTGCGTCGCGTATCGGTGGCCCTCGTAGACACGCGCCTTCATGTGCGGGGCGCCCACGAGGCTCTCGCGAGGTCTGAACTGTCGCCGATCGTTTCGCCTCGAACCGGTGCCGCGAGGCGTGGACTCGGTGGAAGACACGAACTGCGTCGACATGTTGAACGGCAGCATGGGCAGCGTCGTGAACGGCCCGATCTCAGGGCGAGCCGAACCGCTAAAGGGCTGCGAGGTCGCACGGTTCGACGGGCACTGGAACGCCTCGGTCTCCGCGTAGGTCTTGAACTGATCGGCGCGGATCTCGTCGGCGATGTCGCCGGGCGAGACGTCGTGGGCCTCTCCGGGCAGGTTGAAGCCCGCCGCCTGCAGCAGCGGACCCATCCAGTCATACGACTGCACGGCGACTCCATTGAACGTGTTCTGTCCCAGCGAGTCGGAGCCTCGAACACCACCGATCGCGTTCCAGCCGCTCGTTGTCGGACCGCCCGCGATCCACTCGTCGTTCGAGAGCGAGTAGCCCGCGTGCAGGTCGCCGATCTGCTTGAGGCGTGCGGCGCAGACGACGGTTTGGGCCGCGCGTCGGGCGCCGCTGAGCGCGGGCAGGAGGATGCCCGTGAGCAGCGCGATGATGCTGATGACCACGAGCAGCTCGATGAGCGTGAAGCCGCGCGGGTGGTTGGCTCGCGTCGATCCGCCTCGGCGGACGCCGTGTCGCATGTGCTGCCCTTTCCCCGTGCCGTCGAGCGGCCTTCTGGGCGTGATGTGAAGGCGTGGAACGATGCTGGGTGAACCCAACCTGCGAGATCCGCGTTCGGGCGCTCCTCGGCGATCGCCGATCAGTGGAAACGCTCGAGCGAGGCCAAGTATACCCCTGGGTGTTTGGTCGGCGTCTGCGCCGACAGGCCCTGTCAATTGCCGTGCGAGGCCCAAGCAAAGCCCACGCGCTGCGTCGCCGAAGCGGCGGGCATCGCCCCGGGCGTGTCTTCACGGAACGTTCACACATCGAATTGCGATCGATCGACCACGGCGCGACGGGCGGCGGTCCGCGGCGCATCGATAGGTTGGGTGGCGGGGGATGCCTTGGGGTGCGGGTTTGGGCGTGGGCGGAGGCGGGAGCGGGCGTGCCGGCTTCACGAGAACGAACGGGTCGCCGCGGGGCGCGGGTCCTGCGGGTGGCGGCGATGGTTGCGGCGGCGGGTCTGCTCGCGCCATTAGCCTGGGCCGATGACCTGCGAGCGTACGACGCGGCCAACGGCCTGCTGCAGCGCGGCCTCCACGAGCTCGCGCTCGAGGAGTACGACACCTACCTCGCCAACGACCCCGAGGACGAGGGGCTCATCGCCGCCGCTCGCTACGGACGGGCCGTGTGCCTCGTCCGCCTCGATCGGCATGAGGACGCGCTCCCAACGCTGGACGAATTGGGTGCGATCGACGGCTTCGAGTTCGCCGCCGAGGTGGCGTACCTGCGGGGGCACGCGCATCGTCGCGCCGGGCGCCACGCGGCGGCCGCGCGACACTTCGACACCCTCCGGAGCGAGCACCCCGAGCATCCGACCGCGTCGGGTGGCACGGCGTTGTGGATCGAATCCCTGTATCGGGCCGAGCAGCTCGCCAAGGCGTCGGAGGCGATCGAGTCGGCGTCGGCGCTGCCGGAGGGCGCCGCGAGAGAGCGGGGCTATTTCTACAGCGCGTTGGCCGCGTCTCGTCTGGGCGAGCACGCCGACGCAGCCGAGCGATTCGCCGAGCTGGCGCAGCGCACGCCGACCGCGGCGGGCGATCTGCGCGACCGTGCCGCGGCGATGCTGGCCCAGAGCCTGCGGGCCGCCGGGCGCGACGCCGACGCCGAAGAGGCGTATGAGCGGGTGGTCTCGCGCGGCGGGAGCGCGTTCGACGCCGAGTCGCGCGTCGGCTTGGCCGAGCTGCTCGAGCAACGGGGCGAGGTCGAGCGATCGGCGTCGCTGGTCGAGGCGATCGCCACGCCCGAGTCGCCGACGGGCCGCCGCGCCACGCTGATCGCCGCGCGCCTGGATCTCGCCGAGGGCCGCGCCGACCGCGCGGCCGCGCGATTCGAGGCCGTCGAGGCGTCGAGCGAGGGCGCTGAGCGAGAAGAGGCGGCCGCGTGGCGTGCGCGCGCGCTGCTCGAGCAAGAGTCGTTCGCCGACGCGACCCGTGTGCTGCGGCGCGCGATCCGACGAGGCGTGGAGGACGAGGGGCGACTCGGCGAGATGCGCTACGACCTTGGCGTGGCGGCGTCACGCGCCGATCGCGCCAGCGAGGCGCGCCAGGCGTTCGAGGCGCTCGCCGACGAGCAGCCCAAGCACCGCCTCGCGCCCGACGCGCGGTACGCGCTGGCGCTCATGGCCCACCGCGAGGAGGCCCACGACGCGTGCATCGAGCAGGCCGATCGTTTGCTCGACGCCCACCCCGATCACACGCTGGCCGCCGACGCGTTGTTTCTTGCGGGCGAGAGCGCCTACGCGATCGAGCGGTACGCGGACGCGGCCGAGCGGTTCGAGGCCTTCGCGTCGTCGCACGCCGACGACGATCGCGTCGAACGGGCCGACTTCCGTCGCGGGATGAGTCTGCATCGGCTGGGTCGGTCCGACGACGCCTCGCCGCTATTGGAGCGATCGGCGCGGGCGATCGAGGACGCGCCGATGTTCGCGCCCGCGCTGGTCGCGCTGGCCGATATCGCTTCGGACGAGGCGCGTTGGTCGGACGCCGCGAAGTGGTTGGTGGCGTACGCCGACGCGGAGGGCGTGGACAACGCCGACGCCGCGCTGGTGCGCGCGGGCGTGGCGCTCGAGCGCGACGAGCGATTCGAGGATGCCGCAGCGTTGTTCGAGCGTGTGCTCGAGTCGTACGCCGACGGCCCGCACGCGATGCACGCGCGTCTCGAGCTGGGCCGAAGCCTCCTAGAGCTCGATCGAGACGAGCAGGCCGAGACGATGCTGGTCGGCGTGCGTCGCCCGTCGGAGGACGCGCCGCCGTTCGAGGTGCACGCCATGCGGCTGCTGGCGGAGATCGCCGAGCGTCGTGGTGATTCGGCCGAGGCGGTCCGATGGCTCGACGAGGCGCGGCAGGCCGCTGAGGGCGCGCTGCTGGTGCGCACGCACATGGAGCACGGGCACGCGCTGCTCCGGGCGGCCCAGCCAGGTGAGGCGGCGACGGCGTTCGAGCGAGTGCTCGATGGCGTCGCCGCAATCGAGGGCCGCGAGGAG
>JBCAXI010000219.1:0-5008 GCA_038534175.1 Planctomycetota bacterium
GTTGGACAAGGCCCCCGAGCGCCGATATCAGTCCACCGCCGCGCTGGGCAAGGACCTCGAGCAACTCCTCGATCACCAGCCGATTCACGCCCGGCCGCGTCCTCCGCGTACCAGGCGATGCGATTGGCCCGGCCTGCACGCCTCGGCCCGAGCGTCGTTCGAGCGTGTCGCCGACACCACGGCCCGCACATAGGGCAAGGACAGTCGCGAGTTCGCCCAAACGCCGAACTACGCCGCGATGGTGTCTAACTGAGATCTCGAAGTCCCGCACGTCGTCCGCTGGTTCGTCGAGTCGTCGCCGCTCGCGGATAAATGCCACATCCAAGTGAGCCAGAGACGATCGAGACGCACCTTCTCGGTCTCTAACTCCTCATCGGGACCCAAAGCGATCTGGAGGGCCTGCACGCCGCCCTGCCCGACCTCGAATCACCACACGAGTGCGTGCGGGGCTCGCCCGACGCGGACCCCAAGCTGGCGGCGATGATCCCGATCGAACTCGGTCGCAGGCTCGCCGCAATGGCGAGGTCGACCGGGCCCTAGCGCTACTTCGCGAGGGCAGCGAGAGCAGCATCGAGGCGTTCGGCACCCACCACGTCTGCACAGTGATGGCGCGATCAAGCGTCGCACAGTTGCTTCTCGAGACACAACGGTTTGAGGAGGCCGAGCCGGTCGCCCCCGATCTACTGGCCGACCAGCGTGAAGCGCTCGGCGACGAGAATCTGTTCACGCAGATCAGCATCGACAGCCTAGTGCGCATCCCCAACAACCTGGACCGCCACGAAGACGAAGAGCGCGACGACCTCGAGGCCATCTCGCTCTCCGAGAGCACCCTCGGCCCACGCCACGACGGCACGCTGGTGAGCTTGACACATCTCGCCAAGTGCTACGCCGACCAAGGCGAATGGACGAGCGCGCGACACGTACACCGAAACGCTCGCGCGCCTAGCGCTTCCCACGCAACATGGTGGCCGTCGCGATAAAATCGCAGAGTCTCGGGCAGAACAACGTCGCAATTCGGCGAGCACCAGATCGCCAAGGAGCACCCGCTCCGCTCGATCAGCCCGTCCAGAACGCTCGGCCTCTCGGACTTCTTGTGCTGCTCGAACGACTGGCCCAGGAGCTGCCCTTGGTTGTTCAAATCGGAGTTGCTGACCGCATCGGACGAACCGAGCCTGAACGCAAAGTCGGACGTCCGGCGACCCATCCCAGTCCGCCTCTCCAACTCCGAGGAACGCCGCGTGTCAAAAAACGCGCTGTCTTACTCACTCGGGAATAGCATCAGCGTTGTCCTCCGGCGGCAGCTTCGCCCGCCACGCGGCGGCCTTGACGTCGTGGCCGGCGTCCGGCTCGACGGCATGCCAAGATTCGTACCCAGCGATGATCTCATTGAGCGCCAATCTTGAGTGAGGGTGCGTCGGGCTGAGCCCGTTCGCGAAAATCTCGTACGTTTCGATCATCCGCTCTTCGGCGGCCTCGCGTTGACCGAGAGCCAACAGCGTTCTGCCGTGTTGTCCCGTGGCAGTGCCGAGCGCCCAGTGCCCCGGCGGCAACGCGTCACGCAGTCCCGCGACGGCCCTGGCGCCGATGGCTTCGGCCTCTTCGAGCCGTCCCAGGGTGCGCAGCGTCGCTCCCATATTGTTCATCGCGATGAGCGTGTTCGGACTCCGCGTTCCTTGCGTGCGGCGCAGGTTGTCGAGCGCTTCTTCGTACAACGGCAGCGCCTCATCGAGCCGGCCCAGCCTCTTTAGACAGATCGCAAGATTCGAGACGGTTGCAAGCGTGCTGGCGTGATCGTTGCCCAGCACACGCCGGAAGCCCTCCAGCGATTCCTGCAACAGAGGCTCAGCTTCTTCGGCCCGGCGATTCACGCTGAGCCACATGCCCAAATTGTTGATATGCCCGAGCGTCTCGGGGTGATCGTCCCCTAGCGTGACGCGAAAGCCATCCATCGCGCGTCGGAACATGCGCTCGGCCTCGCCAAACCTCTCGAGCCCGTCGAGAACCTTGGCGAGATTCGCCGCAGCCGTAAGTGTCGCCGTGTGGTTCTCGCCGAGTGTTGCGGAGCGACCATCCAGTGCAGTGCGATGGTACAACTCGGCCTCCTCCTTTCGGTTCATCGACCACATCAAGGCACCAAGATGATCGAGCGCCATCAGCGTCCGGGGATCATGCTCGCCCACACTCGCCTTGAGCCCGTCATACGCCTCGCGTCGAAGAACTTCCGCCGCTTCAAAGCGACGCTGGTCCTCGATGACATGGGCGTAAGCCTCCTTGGCCATGAGTGTGAGGACGTCATCCTCGCCATACTCCGCGACCAGAAGCTCGAGCGCACGCCGCTGGGGATCTTCGGAAGAACGAGATCGGCCGATGGATCGGAGCGTCACTCCCGCGGCGTTCAGAAGGCGAGCGCGCAGTCGCGGGTTGTCTTCGAACTCCGCGTCGATGGCCTCGATGGCACGCTGGATGATGTCACGCTCAAGCGACGCGACAGCAACATCGGTGAAGTTGATCGGCCGGAGAGCCCTCGTGAGTTGCTCCCGCGTGTCTTCTGTCGCGGCCTCAATAATGGAATCGCGGATGCCGCGACCCATGGATTCTTGGTGCACGCGTGTGATCTGATCGTCCTGGAACCGGATCGCTCGTTCCAACTCGCTTGCACGCTCGGTTTCGGCCTCCAACGCTTCCTCGGCCTGCGCTGCCGATCGATCGGCGTCCGCGCGTGCCGAATCGGCACGCACAGCGAAGATCGTGGTCCCAATCACACCCGCAACGAGCACGAGAAACGTCGCCGCCACGCCGCCGACGAGCGCTCGGTTGCGTCGGCTGAACTTCCTGACCTGGTACCAGGTGCTCGCGGGACGCGCCTGGATCGGCTGGTTGTCGAGGTAGCGTCCGATGTCGCTTGCGAGCGCCGAGGCCGACTCGTATCGCCGGTCGGGCGCTTTCTCCAGCGCCTTGGCGATGATCGTCTCGACGTCACCGCGCAGCGTCTTGTCGATCGAGCTGAGTCGTGACGGCTCATCCTCCCGGATGATGCGTACGGCCTCGTGCACCATCTGGTCTTTCAGGTTGTGCGGCAGGCGTCCGGCCAACAACTCGAACGCCACCACGCCGAGCGCGTAGACGTCGCTGCGCGTGTCCAGCGTGCTCGGATCGCCGCCGGCCTGCTCGGGCGACATGTACGGGATCGTGCCGACGAGCTGACCGATGTCGGTCTGCATCGTCGTCGCGCGGATGTCCGACTCGGTGACCTTCGCGACGCCAAAGTCGAGCACCTTCGGCTGCGCCACCCTGCCCTGGTCGGTCTCCACCTCGGTCACCATGATGTTGCCGGGCTTGAGATCGCGGTGGATCACGCCCTGTTGGTGCGCGTGCTGCACAGCGGCCGCGGCCTGAGCGATGAGCCTCAGCCGCTCGCGCGTGCCGAGCCTCTTGCGGTCGGCGTACTCGGTGAGCGTGAACCCATCGACATACTCCATCGCGAAGTATGGGCGCCCGTCGTGCACCCCAGCCTCATAGATCTGCGCGATGCCGGGATGGCGCAGGCGTCCGAGCGTCTCGGACTCAAGCTCGAACCGCCGAAGCGCGCGCTCGGAACTGAACCCCGAGCGCACCAGCTTGAGAGCCACTTGTCGCGCGGGGCGCCGCTGTGTGGCAAGGTACACCGAGCCCATGCCGCCCTCGCCGAGCAGCCGCTCGATCGAGTATCCGGCAATCTCCGACGCAGCGAGCGCACCCGCGCGGGCCGAAGAGTCCGCGTCTTCGAGCGCACGGGCCCGGGCCTCCAACGCCGTATCGCCGAGGGGATGCGCGCCGCGCGTGACCTCGTCGGCCGCGGCGACGAGTTGCTCGAGCCGCCGACGCATCGCGGCGTCATCGCCGCACTCGTCGGCGATCAGGTCGGCCCGCGCCGAAACAGGGGCGGCGATCACCCGCGCAAAGGCCGCTGGCAACTTGTCTTGGTCTGGATCGGACACGCTTGCTCCTCAGACAGAGTCTGGCCAACGTGCGGCTGGCGTGCAATGTCGCATCGCGATAGCGAGGCAACGCGATTCCCGTCGGAGTCTTGGCCACCCCGAGCCGAGCCGACTCCAGGCCTGCTTGATTCGCGCTTCGCCACCTCCGCCGACGGCCCCTCCGCCTCGACCAGAGAGCCATCCAGCCGAATGGAGGTGTTAGCGGCCGGGGAGGCATCCAGCCAACCGACGAGACGCGCGCAAGCGACGTGCGTGGAGTACCCCACGCGGCGTGCTGCGGACTCCTTGGAACGCAGAATGGCCCGCGTCAGCCTGGATGGCGACCTGCTCGATTTCTGGCCGCACGAAGGGACGAGACTCGAGCGAGGTCGGGCCGCGGAGCGTGAGCGACACCACGCGAGTCCGTTTTGTCACGACAACACATCGTGTGAGGCTTCCGCACTCGGCCGTCTCAAAATCAGCATCTCGGGTGCATGCGATCTTCGGCAAGAGCTTGCCAGACGCAAAATGGGCACGGGCGGACTCGAACCACCGACACCGGCATTTTCAATGCCGTGCTCTACCAACTGAGCTACGTGCCCCGCGGACGTCGCCGCCCCGGACTCGCCATCGGCCACACCGGGGGTGGGGCTGAGGGCGAGGGCAAGGATAGAGCCCGACAACGCGTCGTCAAGACGCCCGATAGCATGCCCGGCGTGAACGCCCCACCACACACGCCCGAGGCCGACCGCCGACTCGAAGACCGCCAGGATCAACGCCCCCTGCTATCGGTCCGCGAACTCCGAACGCACTTTCCCGTCCGCTCCGGCGTGCTCCAGCGTGTGACCGGAGAGGTCCGGGCCGTGGATGGCGTCGGATTCGACGTCGCGGCCGGCGAGACGCTCGGGCTCGTGGGCGAGTCCGGCTGCGGCAAGACCACGGTTGGTCGATCCATTCTCCGTCTGATTCCCGCCACGTCGGGTGCCGTGCGGTTCGACCAAACCGACGTCCTTGCGGCCGATCCCGCCACGCTCCGGCGCCTCCGCGAAGAG
>JBCAXI010000220.1:0-5004 GCA_038534175.1 Planctomycetota bacterium
GGTCTGCGTGCCGGTGGTGCGCGCGCTGGCCAGGCTCCGCCAGGCGCCGTACTCGTCGTGGCTGGATCCGATGATCTTCCGAGCGCTGCTCGCGGTGGCGCCGGCCTACCCGCCGGGCTCGCTGGTGACGCTCAGCAACAAACGCAAGGGCGTGGTGATCGACTGGATCCCATCGGACCCGTGCCGCCCGACGGTCGCCCCGCTGGAGGAGCAGGACGACGGCTCGTTCGAGCTGCCCGAGGAGGCACCGATCGATCTGCAGACGCAGCGCGACGTCTCGATCGTGGAGATCGATGGGTTCGACGTGCGACGGGACAACTTCTACCCGTCGTCCGCGGACGAGTTCGACCTCGGGCTCGCGTTCAAGCGGATGTCGAACCGCGCGTTCTCGATGGATGATCGTCTGGCGGGATGAGCGTCAGTTCGCGGCCGGGAGGGTCGGCGTTGCCGCTGTCTCGTCGGCGGTCTGGTCTTCATCGGTGACGACCGAGTCGGTTGGGCTGTTGGCCTCGGCGTCCGTGGACTCGCCCGTCGATGCGAGACGCTCGCTACTCGTGGGGTTGTCGGCGATTTCGGCCGTGGCTTCCTTGGCGGGGGCCGGCGGGCTCGAGGCCGGTGCACCGGGGGACTGCGCGATGGCGGGTGGGCCTCCGCGAGAGCCGGCGGGGCGGTCGGGTCGGATGCGTCCGCCCTCGTCTCGCACGAGGCCGACCATCGCGAGCTCGGTGTCTTCGTAGGGCTGGGCGAGGACCTCGGCGGGGTCGGGCTCGCGGAGGAGGACGGTGGCGCCCTTCTCGACGCCGGCGAGGATCTCGGCGTAGGCGGCCGATCGGCGCCCGACCTGCACGGGCACGCGTCGGAACTTGCCCTCGGCGGGCGTGTAAACGAATCGCACGGCACCGTCGGAGTACACGGCCTGCACCGGCACCGCGAGCGCCGCCTCGACGCGGCCCAGGCGGATCACGCCCTCGCACCGCATGGAGGGCTTGAGGTTCGCCTCGGCGTCATTGAGCGCGACGCGGACGGTGTACTCCCGGCGGTTCGGGTCGCGCCAGCCACCCGTCTCGGCGAGCACGCCGATCGACTCGACCTCGCCCCGGATCATCCCGCCGCCGGCGGCCTCGATCTTCACGTCCACGGGCTGGCCGGGCTGCACACGTCCGGCGAGGCTCTCGTGCACGCGGACGGCCGCGATCATGTCGGTCGTGTCGGGCAGCGCGATGAGCAGCTCGTTGGTGTTGACCTGCTGTCCGATCTGCAGCGGTCCGTCGTTGCCGCCCCATCGGCGGCCCTGGTCGAGGCTGGAGGCGTAGACGACGAGCCCGTCGGAGGGCGCCGCGATTGTGGCGGCCATCTTCTGCGAGCGGTACTTCTCGAGCTTCTGCTCACGCAGGGTGAGCTGGCGACGCTTGGTCTCGAGGTTGGACTTCTTGTTCTTGAGATTGATCTCGTTTTCTTCGATGACGCGGGCGAGGTTGGCCTCGGCCTCCTCGACGTCGCTGAGCTTCGATCGCTCATCGCGGGGGTACTGGAACTTGTCGTAGATCTCCTGGTCGAGCTTGGTCGACTCGAGCTTGGCGACCGCCTCGACATAGTTGATCTCGTCGATATCGCGCTCGTTCTTGCTGAGGAAGCCCTGGGAGAGCAGCTTCTCGCTGCGCTCGAACTTCTCGTCGAGTCGCTTGAGCTGACGCTCGGCCTGCTCGACCGCGAGCTGGAGCTGCTGGCGACGTTTGGTGACGTCGCCCTCCTGCCACTGCTGCAGCGCGAGGCGCTTGAGCTCGAGATTGAGCTCGGCCTTGCGGAGGGCCGAGTCGTTGGTGCTGATCTGGATGCGGTAGCTGGTCTCAGCCGCGGCGACCTCGTTCCGCGAGCTCTCGACCCGCAGCAGCTCTTCCTCGATCTTGGTCTCGATCGCGTCGGTGTTGAGCTGGACGAGCAGGTCGCCCTCGTTGACGCGCTGGCCCTCGTCCACGATGTAGGTGATGGTCGAGCGCTGCTCGAGCTGGCTTCGGATCTCGATCTGGTTGCGGGCCTCGAGCTCTCCGTTGGCGACGGTCGTGATGTCGAACGTGCGGACCTCGGCGGCGCCGAGGTCGCCCGTGATCGGGCCGTCGGCGGACGACGCGCCGCCACCGCTCGCCAGGGCGATCGCCCCGGCGGCGCCCGCAACGAGCACCAGGCCGGCGATCGCCCAGAGGGCCACTCCCCCGCGACGCGTTGCGGCGGGACGGGCGGCCCGAGCGGTCGGGCTCGGGCGAGACAAGCGAGAAAGGCCGGGCAGGATCATCGCGACTCCGCGGGTGGACGGGGGAATGGAGAGGCCACAAGAAATGGGACGCGCGGGGGAGAATGCCCTCGCGCGGCTTACTCTATTCGTCGGGTCGGAGACCTTGTCTTCATCAGAGCAGGTTTCTGTCTGTGTTCAACACTCGAATGCTCGGAATGTTGCGGGCCTCGCGTCGAAACGCGGAAAGGCGACCACGAGGTGGTGAACGACAAGGTCAACAACGCGTCGAGCGATGGGCTGCTGGCGAAGCTGGAGCGACTGGGGTCGATGCTGCTGGTGGCCGCCGCGGAGCGGGAGGCGTCGTCGTTGCTCGGTGGGCACCCGGTCTCGCCTTGGCAGATCGAGCCGGTGGGCGAGCGTTCGGGCGTGCTGCGGTGCGGGGTGGGCAAGGCGAACGCCGCGGGCGCTGTGGCGGCGGCGTTGGCCTCTCAGCAGTACGCGGGCGTGCTCAGCGTGGGCGTGGGTGGGGTGTTGCCAGGGGGTGCGTTGGCCATTGGCGAGGCGCTGGCCGGCTCGCGGTCGGTCTTTGCCGATGAGGGCATCACCACGCCGAGCGGGTTCTCGGACGTTGCGGCGATGGGCTTCCCGCCGATTGAGGACGCCGAGGGCGTCGGGTTTGATCCGGATCCGAAGTTGCTGGACGCCGCACGCTCGCTCGGGGTGCGTGCGGGTCCGATCGCGACGGTCTCCACGTGCTCGGGGGCCGACGCGGCCGCACGCGCGGTGCGTGATCGCACCGGGGCGTGGGTCGAGGCGATGGAGGGGGCCGCGGTGGCGCTGGTGTGCCGCCGAATGGGAGTCGCGTTTCTTGAGGTGCGGGTGGTGAGCAACACCACGGGCGATCGCGCGGGGCAGGTGTGGGATCTGCCGCTGGCGTTCGAGCGGCTGGGCGCGTTGGTGGGCGGCCTGATAGGCGGGACGCCGGGCGCGCGTTAGCGGACGCGCGGGGCGGTCAGGGTTCCGGATCGGTCGGTCTGGCGGGTCTGGCGCGGCGGGCCCCCGTCCCGGGGTTGGATGGCGCAGGGAGGGGGATTGGATCTGACGGCGTGGCGGGCCGATGCAGCCGTGGGCCGACGAGCGGCCCGCGGGGTTCGGCTGTCTGGGGCATCGTCGTCATGGGCTTGAGACTCGGATCAAAGGGTAAGGGTGGCGCTGGGGCGAAGGGCTCGGGCGGAAGCTCGCGCGCTGTCTCGCGGGGCGGCGGTCGTGGGCGACTGTCTCCGATCGCGGTGAACCTCGGCGTCTCTTCAATGAAGGTCTTGCAGGTGAACACGGGCGAGCCGCCCTCGCTGGTCGGAGCGTCGAGCCTCGACACGCCGGCCGAGCTGCTGAGTGATCCCGGGCAACGGCTCGAGTACCAGCTGAGCGAGCTGCCCCGGCTGATCCGCAAGGGCGGGTTCAAGGGCAAGCGCGCGGTGATCGCCATCCCGCCGGACCAGACGCTGTGCAAGGCGCTGCAGACCGCGAGGATCGAGGGCCTGAGTCTCTCGGAGGTCGTCTCGCACGCGCTCGCCGAGCAGCTCGAGTGCCATCCTGAGGCGCTGGTCTGCCGCCCGATCGAGGCGGGCACGGGCACGCGGTCGGGCAAGAGCGAGATCCTGGGCATCGCGACCACGCGTGAGATGGTCGATCGGCTGCTGGGCGGGCTTCGGCACGCGCGGCTCGAGCCGGTCGGCATTCACAGCGAGTACGTCGCGCTCACGCACGCCTTCTCGGGACTGTCGATGGGCGAGGAACGCGATTCGAGCACGACCCTCTTCCTCGACGTCGGCGCGGGGTCTTCGAAGGTTGTGATCGCGACCAACGGCACGCTGAGCTTCGCGCGGCAGATCGAGGTCGGAGCGGCCTCGATGGTCCGCGAGATCGAGCGCCAGCTCGATTGCGGCTTCGAGGAGGCCGAGCGCGTGTGGCGGGGCATGGAGTCGATGGACGAGGCGTTGCCGACGGTGCTCAAGCGCGCCGCTGGTGCCGAGTCGATGGACGCGGCGCCGATGGTGGGCGAGGTGGGCGCTCGACGCCGCGCGATGTCGACATCGTCCGGCGCGGACCTGACCGAGCCCTTGGAGATTCTCACCGACGAGATCTCGATGGCGACGCGGTACCACGAGTCGGTCTTTCCGCAGCGCCGCCTCGAGCGGGTGCTGTTCGTGGGCGGGGCCTCGCGTCAGGTGGGCTTCTGCCAGCACGTGGCGAAGGCGGTTCGTCTGACAGCGCAGATCGCCGACCCGATGGCGCGTGTGGCGCGGTCGGGCAAGGAGCCCTGCGTGAACGTGGATCTGACCCAGCCGCAGCCCGGGTGGGCCGTGGCGCTGGGATTGTGCTCGAGTCCGACGGACCTGTAGCGAGACGGCGTGAGTGCGTTGGCGTGGCCGACGCGTGTGGAGGCAGTGATGGACAAACCCTTCCGCAAATCGAGCGCCAGCGCGGGCTCGTTCCTGCCCGCCGAGTACGTCCGCGGGAAGCGCGACCACCGCACCAACGTGCTGGGTCTGCTGCTGTTCGGCGTGGTGATGCTGGGCGTCTGTGGCGCCTTTGTCGTGACCAACCGGCAGTGGAAGAGCGTGCGCGACGAGCAGCGACGCATCGGGCAGCTCTACGAAGAAGAGACCCAGAAGATCGAGCAGCTCAAGACGCTCGAGGCGCAGCGCAAGGAGCTCGTTGATCGGGCCGAGGTGACCACGGCCCTGGTCGAGACCACCCCGCGCTCCGTGCTC
>JBCAXI010000221.1:0-5001 GCA_038534175.1 Planctomycetota bacterium
CACAGCAGCGGCCGCGTCGCCGAGTTCACCAGCGTGGCGCCCTCGAACGTGTCCACGGTCGCCTCCATCATGAACGGACCGCGGTCGTCGAGCACCTCGACCTTCGCGATCCGCCAGATCTGGCGGCGTTGCGAGTCGGGATCGAGCTGCGTCACGAACTCCAGCGAGTCGGACTGGATCACCGGCTGGATCACCGGGTTCACCGGGTACGGCCCGAACTGGTCGCCCGTCCGGATCACGCCCGCCAGCCGGTTGATGACCAGCCGCGCCACCATCTGCTGGCTCGCCTGCTCGGTCGTCGCCTGATAGCTGCGGAAGGTCGCGTTGAGCGCCGCGACCGACGCCGCCAGCAGCGTGCCGGAGATCATGATCGCCACGAGCATCTCGATGACACTCAGACCACGGCGTTTCGGCCGCGAGCGCGATGCGCTCGCGAGAGATCGAGGATCGCGCTTCAAAGCTTGTTCTCCTGGTACGAGGACGACAACGAGTCGAACGTCACCGGCAAGCGGATGCCGTCCGGCAGCGTCATGTTCGGATCGAACTGGATCCGGATCTTGCCGTAGCCGTTGAACGGCACCACGACCGCGCCGTCGGGCGGCGTCTCGTCGTAGGGCACGTCCACGATCCCATCGGGCGGCGTCGACGTGTCGTAGCCGATGATCCGCTGGCCGGCGACCTCCGGGAGCGTCATGGGATCGATCGCCTCGGCGTCGCCGTCGTCGGGGCCGAAGTATCCGATGGAGGTGTTGAACCAGGCCGGGTTGCCCACCGCGTTGCCCTCGAAGTCGACCAGCGCGCCCTCACCCCGCTTGGGGGCGTAGGTCAGCAGGAGCGCGCCGTCGATCGTCGCGTTGCCACGCATGTCGAGCACGCCGGCGATCACCGCGCCCTGCAGATCGACCTGCTGCTCGGGCGGGCTGTTAAACGTCCCGACGTCCACCGAGTAGTTGGGCGCCATGAGCGAGCTCTTGGCGATCTCCTCCAGATCGCCCGACTCGGGGTTCAGGAGGGTGTTGTCCGGCTCGCTGGGGTGCTCTTGCGTGAACTGGGTCTTGCCCGTGAATTGCATCTTGTTGCGCACGTGCGTGAAGACCGCGGGCGGGTCGCTCACCAGCGAGCCCACGAAGAGACAGTCGTGGAATCGGATGTTGTTCGAGTAGGCGCGGGTGTCGATCACGTGCGCACCGCTGATCACGAGCGGCTCGGGCAGGCGGTCGTACTGGAGCGGGTCGTACGCGCCCTGCTCCGACTCACGGATGTCGCCCTTATCGAGCGCCTGGTCCGTCGCCAACAACACAGGGGCGGGCGGGTCCAGCTCGTCCTCGAGCCCGTCGTAGAGGTCCGCGAGGTCCTCGCTCGCGTCGTCACCCCACAGGGCACGCTCGACCTCGTATCGGGGCCGCTGCGTCACCGTGTCGAGCCTCATGCGCCCGTACAGCGTCCAGTGCGGATGCGAGTTGTCCAGGTGCGTGCGCACCCACGTCACGCCGACGAACGTGCAGTTGCGGAACAGTGCGTTGGTGCCCATGGGGATCTGCACGTCGCGGAAGGTCATGCCCTCGTACACGGGGCGGTAGTACCAATCGACGAAGTTCGGGCTCGCGTACGGCATCTTCTCGTAGTACGCCGTGGCCCAGTTGTCGGGCAGCCCGTCTCCGTCGGTGTCCAGATCGAGCCGCTCGTAGCGCGGGATGGGGTTCCCCACGCCATCGACCGTGCCCGCCGAGGTCGACTCGACATAGGTCGCGAGCTGCCCCACGCTGATGTCCAGGTTGTCGGCGACCTGCTGGGCGAACGTGCCGCCATCGGCCGCCGCCTGCAGCGCGGTCTGGTCGCCCGTGAAGCTCGACTGGTCAAGCTCGGGCAGCTCGGTCTCGTCGGCCGAGAACTGCTGGGGCGCCTCGCCGAAGTTCGGGCGGATCGCGCCCTCGATCTGCTCGCCCGCGTCGGGCTGATTCGTGGTCCAGTCGTTGGAGGCGACCTTGAACACGAGCTTGCCGTTGAGCTTGGTGTAGCGATCCAGCGCGTCGATGAATCCGTCGAGATAGCCCAGCTGCTGGTCGGGGAACGTGCCGGTGGTGCCGTCGTAGTCCGAGAGCGGCTCGACACCCTCGTCCCACGCGCCGTCGCCATCGAGGTCGACGAATCCCGACACGCCGTTCTTGTTGCGGTCGGGCGTGGAGGCGTCGATCAGCCAGGCGAGGTCGGGATCGATGACCGTGCCGTCGCCATCGACGAACTCGGTGTCGATGTCCACGCGCCCGTCGACCGGATCGGTGTCGAACACGTTGATGAACACGTCAAACTCATCGATGAACCCATCGCCGGTCGCGTCCCTCCAGGGATTGTCCTCCGGGTCGCCGGCCCACTCGGGGATCTCCTCGCCCTCGGTCGGGTGTCCCGGGCGGAGGCGGTTGTCGCCGTCGACATCGCCCTCGATGATGCCCGCGCGGAGCTCGCTCAATCGCGAGCTGAGGGTCGCATCGATGTCGTCGAAGTCGCTCTTCATGACAACGGGGTGCCCGTGCTCGAAGCCCACGTCGGTGTATCGAGCGCCGATGTTGCCGGTGATCTCCACGTTCTTGCCAACCATGATGCGCGTGGGGCTGTTGACCGCCTGGTCCACGCGCTTGGTCATGCGGAAGTCCTTCATGACCGTCCGCGTGATGGGCGCGCCGCTGGGCGTGTAAGAGAAGTCGTACCCCGTCACGATGGCGCGCACGTCGGTGCCGTTGGCCAACGGGGCGTAGATGATCTGGAACGCGGGCGCCTGCGGGTCGCCGGCCTCCTGCTCCCAGAGCATGACCGCGGGCGTGCGCAGCCACGAGCCGGCCTCGTCGTCGTACACCGCCAGATCGACGTCGGTCGGGGGGTTGCCGACCTCGGCGAACGAGAGACCGCCCGGGACGCCATCGGTCGTGATGTTGAGATCCGCGTCGTGCATCGCGGCGAGGGCGTCGATAACGCCGCCGACCGCGGTGTCGGCCACGCCCGGGGGCGGATCGAGGATCTCGTGGTCGTACGCGGTGAGCGGTCCGGTCCAGAGGTCCTGGGCGAAGGCCGCGTCCACGTTGCCGCGCGCCACGACGAATCTCGACGCCGCGTCACGCAGCCGCTGCTCGGCGATCACCAGCCCCGTTTCCGCGGCGCCATGGGCGCGCATCACGTGCAGGTGCGTCGAGGCCGTGCGAATGTTGCCCTTGCTGGTGATCGCCATCGCGGTCGTCAGCGAGGCAAAGAGAATCAGCAGCATCATCGCGAGCACGGAGACGACGCCTCGGCGACCCGTTCCGATCGCTCGCTGCGCCCAAGCTCGTGCCCATCCAGTGGTCCGTGTCATCCGTCGCTCCCGTCGCCTGGTTCGCCTCCCGCGCGCGGGCCCCCACCCGCGCCCTCCTCCAACGCCCCTTGCCTAGGGCACGATCCACGCGACCCGCGTGACCTCCTCGGGTGCCGTCGCCCACTGGCCCTGGTACGTCACCACCACCTCGACCCGCAGCGGGTACTCGCCCACGCCGATCTGCGCGGTGCGCGCGTCATCGGCGAGCACCGTGCCCGTGTCGAACGAGCCCACCTTGGTCACGATGACCTGTTGGGACCATCCGACCATGGGCACCATCGCGTCCTCTTCGTCGAACACGACCTCGCCGTCGATCGCGATCTCGGGAATCACGTTCCCGAACGCGTCGATCGGACCCGGCAGGTCGCCGTCGTCGAGCCCCACCGTGCCGATGTCGGCGAAAATGACGCCGTCGAAGTCATCGATGTCGTCGAAGTCCTCGACGGAGAGCTCGCCGTCCTCGGGTCCCCAGCCCACGAGCGACTCACCGCCGAGGCCGTCGTCGTCCATCCACACGCCGTAGACCGGGTCGTGCTTGGGCAGACGCCGCGTGAGCTCGCGGATCTCCTCGGCGAGCAGAGCGCCGCTGGCCGCGTGGTTGGACCACGCGTTGGACATGATGAACGCCTGCTGGGCCTCGATCATCGCGACCACGCCCACGCCAATGATGATCGTCGCCATCGCCGACTCAATCAGCGTGAAGCCCCCACGCCCGGGCGCGTGCCCGCGAGCGCGTCCAACACCACGCGTGGTCCCCGATGTCCGTCGAACGCAAGACACCAACATGCGACACTCCCCGGCCCCTCGGCCCTTCCGGTTCCAGCCGCTCACTGAACGAGCTGGCTCATCTTGAAGATCGGCAGGATGATCGCCATCGCGATGAACCCCACGATGCCGCCCATCACCAGAATCATCAGCGGCTCGATCATCGACGTGACCGCCTTGATGTTGTCCTTCAGCTTCTTGGTGTAGAACGTGCTGATCTCATCCAGCACCTCACCCAGGTTGCCCGACTCCTCGCCCGCCGAGATCATCTGCGTCACGGCCTTGGGCAACAGCGGATCCTTGTGGAGCGTGGTCACCAGCTTGCGGCCCTGCTTCACGCTCGAGTGCACACGCTGCCACAGGCCCTTGTAGATCTGGTTGCCCGAGATCTCGCCCGTGATCGTGATCGTGTCCAGCATCGGCACGCCCGCGTTGATCAGCTGCCCCATGGTGTGCAGCGAACGCGAGATGTACAGCGACTTGAACATCGCGCTGACCACCGGAATGGTCAGCTTCATGCGGTCGAACCAGTACTTGCCCGTGTTCGTCCGGAGGATCGCCCAGACCCCGCCGACCACCGCCGCCACCGTGCCGATGACGTACGGCCACTGCTGCATCAGCGTCTTCGAGAGGGCCATGAGGAACGTGGTGGCCCAGGGCAGCACGTCCTCCTTGCCATCGAAGAGTCCATAGAACTTCGGCAGCACGAACGTCAGCAGGAAGATGGTCACGCCGACCGCGAGCACGCCGATGATCGCCGGGTAGATCGAGGCACCCACGACCATCTTGCGGGTCTCGATCTGCTGGCCGATGTAGCCCGCGATGCGGTCGAGCATCTGCGAGAACGAGCCGGACATCTCCGAGGCGCGCACCATGTTGATGTAGAGCGGCCC
>JBCAXI010000222.1:0-4990 GCA_038534175.1 Planctomycetota bacterium
GAAGGTCGCCAGCTCGAGCTGGCCGGCCTCCTGCGGCTCGGTGTCGCCCGGCAATCGCTGGAACACGCGACCGGTCGCGTCGATCGTGACCTGCTCGGCGTCGGGATCGATGGTGATCGCGGGGTCGAGTCGGCGGCCTTGGTCGTTGGCCAGCACGATCTCGCCGTCGGCGTTGAGCGTGAAGTTGCCGGCGCGGGTGTAGGCGATGCCGCCGCCGAGCTCGTCCTCGACCTGCACTTGAAAGAAGCCCTCGCCTTCGATCATAAGGTCGAGCGGGCGGTTGGTGGTGAGCGGGGCACCCTGCGCGAAGTCGAGCTGCGTGCCCGAGACTTTGACGCCGAGTCCGACGTAGAGGCCGGTGGGGCGTTGGTCGCCGTTGGCGTTCTCGACGCCCGGGATGCCGCGCTCGACATAGGTGAGGTCTTGGAAGTTGGCGCGGCTGGCCTTGAAGCCGGCGGTGTTGACGTTGGCGAGGTTGTTCGCGGTGACGTCGAGGCGCGTGTTGAGGGCGTTGAGCGCGGACGAAGCGGATTGCAGGGCGATGATGGCCATGGTGTTCCTTGCCGGCCCGAGGCGAGGGGCCCCGGCGCCGAGCGGGCGTTAGGCGTTGATCCGTCCGAGTCGGTTGATGGCCTGGTCCATCATGCGATCGTGGTACCCGATGACCGCGAGGTTGCCAGAGGCGGCTCGGCCGGCGCCGGTCACGCCCATGAGCGTCGCGATCTCGTTCACACCCGACTGCTCGAGGTGTCCCTGGCGTATGCGTCCGGAGGCGTCGAAGCGTGAGCTGATGGCGTCGTTGGGTGCGCTGAGCAGGCCGGCGCGGTGCTTGGTCAGTCGTCCGCGGTCGGGCACGTCGGTGAGAGCGAGGCGTGCCACGGACTCGCCGAGCTGGGTGATCACGCCGTCGCCGCCGATCGAGACGCCGGCGTCGGTCGAGAGCTCGATCTGTCGCCCCGAGTCGTCGAGCACGGGGAGGCCGGTGGTGCTCATGACGAGCAGGCCCTCGTTGTTGAGTGTGAATCGACCATCGCGTGTGAGCCGCAGAAAGGACCCGCCGTCAGCACCGCGTTCCTCGACCATGAAGAAGCCGTCGCCCTCGATCGCGAGATCGAGGGGATTGTGGGTGGTCTCGAGTGGGCCCTGCGAGAGCCCGATGCGGTTGCGCGCTGGGTGCAGCCCGCCGCCGAGTCGCTCGATGAGTGCGTTGGAGGGCAGGTGCCCTAGGTTGTCCTCGCGGCGGGCGGGGTCTCGGGATTGGATGGTGACGATGTCGGGCTTGAAGCCGACGGTGTTGACGTTGGCGAGGTTGTTCGCCAGGACGTCCTGCTTATAAAGGTTGGTCAGGGCGCCCGAGGCGGCAAGATGGATCCCGTAGTGCATCATGCATCGGGATATGGAACAACCCGCGTGCCACTCGCGACGGACGCCGAGGCGGGTTGGGCTCGCGCGAGTGCGCAGGGCTTGCGCGTGCGGCATCCGATACGATGCGGTGGGCGGGGGGTCCGGGAGTGCGATTCATGCGCATCGATTTCGGCGGTCGGACCGTGGTGGTGACCGGCGGAACGGGCGCGCTGGGCCGAGCGGTCGTGCGGGCCTTGCTCGAGTCGGGCGGGCGATGCGTCATCCCGGTCTATCGCGAGGTCGAGGTCGAAGGGGTCAGCTGGCGCGACGAGGATCGCGTTCGGCTTATTCCCGGGATTGATCTGTGCGACGACAAGGCCGTCGCCGCTTTATTCGAGGAGGCGGCGCGGAACGGCCTCTGGGGCTCGGTGCACGTCTGCGGCGGGTTCGCGATGGCCCCCATCCAACAGACCGCGTCCGATGCGTTTCGCCGGATGTTCGAGCTCAACGCGTTGACCGCGTTCGCGTGCACTCGCGAGGCCAGCCTGCGAATGAGCGATGGGGGACGCGTTGTCAACGTCGCGGCGAGGCCGGCGCTGTTCCCAGAGCTGGGCGGCGGGATGGTGGCCTACGCCGCGAGCAAGGCGGCGGTCGCCGCGCTGACCCAAGCGGCCGCTGCGGAGTTGGTCGGTGCGCGCGTGCTGGTCAACGCGGTCGCGCCCGACGTGATGGACACGCCAACGAACCGCGAGGCGATGCCGGACGCGGACTTCTCGGCGTGGGCGAGGGTCGAGGACGTGGCCTCGACGATCGCGTTTCTGGTCTCGCCGCAGAACTCGTGCACGCGCGGCGGGCTTGTGCCGGTGTACGGGCGCGGGTAGCGTCGGCGTTGGTGTGACGCGACGGGAGGCGTGGCGTGACCGAGCGAGAACCGCCGGACGAAGCGAAGCCGCGAAATGGGACGGGCGACGGTCCGCTCGAGGGCGCTCCGTTGGGTCCGGGCCAGACGCCAAAGAACCTGACCAAGAACGCGGCAAAGGAGGTGCCCGAGGGCGACGCCGCGCTCGATCCCTCGGTCGTTCCCGTCGCTGGCGATGCCGTCGTGGTGTCGGGCGACGCGGGCCCACGCGATCGCACCGAATCGGCGCCCGACGCGACCCGCCTCTCGGAGACCTCGCTGCTGCCGATGCCCGAGCCCGAGGGGCTTTCGCCGGGGCGCGTCATCGGCGGGCGCTATCGAGTGACGTCGAAGATCGGCTCGGGCGCGATGGGCGAGGTCTACCGCGCCGACGATCTGCGGCTGCAACAAGACGTCGCGCTCAAGTTCTTGCCCGACGCGTTCAACCGCGACGAGAACCGTCTCTCTCGATTCGTGGGCGAGGCCAAGCACGCGCGCCGCGTGTCGCATGCGAACGTCTGCCGTGTGCACGACATCGGCGAGCACCAAGGACGCACGTTTCTCTCGATGGAGTACGTCGACGGCGATGACCTGAGCACGCTGCTCCGTCGTGTTGGACGCCTGCCGGAGGAGCGAGCGACCGAGCTGGCCAGGCAGCTCTGCGCGGGTCTCGAAGCGGCGCACAAGGCCGGCATCCTGCATCGAGATCTCAAGCCGGGCAATGTGATGATCGACAGCCGAGGCGTGCTGAAGATCCTCGACTTTGGGCTCGCCACGGCGACGCTCGAGGTCCACGGCGCCGAGGTGCGCGCGGGCACGCCCGCCTACATGGCGCCCGAGCAGCTCGCCGGCGAATCGGTCACCGTGCGGAGCGATATCTACGCGCTCGGCCTGGTGCTGTACCAGATGTTCACGGGCCAGCCGGCATTCAAGGCGAGCTCGATCCGCGAGCTCGCAGATCTGCAAAGACAGTCCGCGGTCGAGGATCCCTCGTCGATCGTCGAGACGCTCGACCCCGCGATCGGGCGGGCGATCTCGATGTGTCTGGACCACGATCCCACGCGGCGTCCGGCGAGCGCACTCGAGGTCGCCGCGATGCTGCCCGGGGGCGATCCGCTCGCCGCGGCGCTGGCGGCGGGCGAGACGCCCTCGCCCGAGCTCGTCGCGTCGGCGGGATCGTCTGGGGGTGTGCCCGCGGTGCAGGCGGTGTCGTGGGCGTTGGCGGCGTTGATCGCATTGGGCCTGTTCGTGGGCATGCTGCCGCGGATCTCGATGATCGAGATGGCGCCGCTGGACAAGCCCACGCCGGTGCTCGCGGACCAGGCCGAGCGGACGCTGGCCGAGCTGGGGTACGACGCGGCGCCGCGTGACCGCGCGTACGCGTTCGACTTCTACGAGGAGTACGTGCACGAGATCCGTCGCCTGGATCTCTCGCGCGATCGTTGGGCTCGATTGCGCGCGCCGCGCCCGGCGGCGATCGACTTCTGGTACCGCCAGAGCCCGCAGATTCTGCGTCCCAGGAGCCCGAGCCAGCGCGTGACGATGTGGGATCCGCTGATGTCGGCGCCGGGCGAGATCGCGGTGCGCCTCAGCCCGCTCGGCCAACTCCGTGAGCTGGTGGTGTACGCGCGCACCGACGAGCAGGGCGAGAGCCTCTGGGCACCAAGTCCAGATCGCGCGATCGACGCCGAAGCGTTGTTCCGGGCAGCCGATCTGAACATGGAACGCTTCGAGCCGGTGGAGCCCCGGCGATTGCCCGGCGCTTCATTCGATACGCGCCGGGCGTGGCGGGGCGTCTATCCCGAGAGCCCGAGGGTCGAGATCCGCGTGGAGGCGGCATGGCTGGAAGGGCTACCGGTCGCGTTTCGCATCATCGAGGATCGATGGGCTCGGGCGTCGATCGCCGGGCCAGACCAGGGCTGGACGCCCGGCGCCGACGAGCGACTCGTACGAGCGGTGGTCGTCGGTCTGCTGTTGGTGATCTCGATCGTGATGGCGCGGATGAACCTCTCGCGTCGGCGAGGTGATCGACGCGGCGCCCTGATCCTCGCGTTGTTCGTGTCCGGCACCGAGCTGTTCGCGAGATTGCTCTCGGCCCATCTCGCGCCCGATCTGGCAAGCCTGCCCGGGACGATCAAGTCGATCGCGGGCCCGGCGTTTATGAATGGCGCGCTCATCTGGTTCTTCTACATCGCGCTCGAGCCGCACGTGCGGCGTGTGTGGCCTCAGACGCTGATCGCGTGGTCGCGCGTGCTCGAGGGCCGGCTGGGGGACCGGCTCGTGGCGGAGCACACGCTCGTGGGGCTGGCGCTGGGGGCCAGCGCGATGCTGCTGAGCAGCGTCGCGCTGTTCGCGTGGTCGTGGATGGGCGCGGAGGCCACGGCGCCGCGAGTGAGCACCGAGGCCGTGCTCGCGCTCAACGGCGTGCGGTTCGCCCTGGGCGTGCTCGCGGGCGTGCCGGTCCAGGCGTTGCTGCTGGTGACGCCCATCGTGCTGGGGCTCGTCGTGCTCCGCCTGTTCTTCAAGCGGACCTGGGTCGCGGTGGGTGTGTTCGCGCTCGCGCAGGGCGCGCTGTGGTCGACGCAGTTCGACGGATTCAACCTGGGTGTGCTCGGCATGATGTGCTTGGTGGGCGCGCTGTCGGCGGCGGTCATGGTCCGATTCGGGCTGCTCGCGCTGCTCGTGGGCGCGGGCGTGTATCTGCTGCTCGATCAGTCACCCATGACCAGCGAGCTGAACTGGTACACG
>JBCAXI010000223.1:0-4965 GCA_038534175.1 Planctomycetota bacterium
GACGGACTCGACGCCCGGCGAGCTCATCGACGCGTGGGCGGATCCGAGCAAAGGCGTCTGGAGCTTCCTCGGATTCTCGATGCAGATGTGCCTCATCCTGGTGACCGGGCACGCGGTGGCGGCGAGCCGCCCGGTTGCGGCGCTGCTGCACCAGCTCGCCTCCTTGCCTCGATCGTCGTGGCAGGGCGTGATGCTCGTCGCGTTCGTGGCCGGGGCGCTTGGTCTGCTGAACTGGGGGCTGGGATTGATCGCCGGTGCGATTCTCGCGCGAGATGTCGGCGCTTCGATGCGCGCTCGCGGCCTGGCGGTCCACTTTCCGTTACTCGCCGCGGCGGGCTACGTGGGACTGCTGGTGTGGCACGGCGGATTGTCTGGGACGGCGCCCTTGAAGGTCACAACGCCTGCGGAGATCGCTGACACGTTCGGCGCCGACGCCGGATTTGAACCGCTGCCGCTCACGAGCACGCTGTTCTCGCCGATGAACCTGATCGCCAGCGGAGGGTTGTTGCTTGTGGCGCCGCTGGTGTTGGCGATGTTGGTTCCGCCGCGCGAGCTCTGCGAACCGCCGCCGCCGCCGATCGCCGTGGCGGCGGACGAGGAGCCGGCCTCCGCGAAGCCACTGTTGCCAAGGCTGCTCGAAGACACGCCGATCATAAACTGGCTGCTGGCGTTGTTGCTCGTCGCGTGGGCGTGGCGGTTCTACTTCCCCAGTGACGGCGCACCGTCGGGCGTGCGCACGCTGACACCCAATGCGGTCAACCTCACGATGCTGCTCGCGGGCCTGCTGCTCCATGGCTCGCCGCGGTCATACTTGGACGCGGCGAGCGAGAGCGCTCGGGGATGCACGGGCATCTTGCTGCAGTTCCCGTTGTACGCGGGCATCCGCGGCGTGATGGAAGGGAGCGGGCTGACCGACATCATGGTCCGCTGGCTCACGATCGGCGCGACCGCCGACTCGCTGCCGTTTCGGTCCTTCCTATCGGCGGCGCTCGTGAATCTGTTTATTCCTTCTGGCGGGGGGCAGTGGGGCGTGCAGGGTCCGGTGCTGATGCAGGCCGGGTCGGCGCTGGATGTCCCACCGGAGCGTTTGGTGCTCTCGTTCGCCTATGGGGATCAGCTGACCAACATGCTCCAGCCGTTCTGGGCGCTGCCGCTGCTGGCGATCACGCGTTGCAAGGCTCGCGACATCGTGGGCTATACGGCGCTGCTGATGTTGGTGGCGGGCGGCTGGTTGTCGCTGTGCCTCTGGTTGCTGTGATGCCGACACCAAGCTTCGACGACCATCGCGGTCACACCGCGGAGCTCACGCGGGCCGCGCTCGACGCCGCGGATCCTGCCGCCGCGATCGAAGCGCACTGGCCCGATGAGCTTCGTTCGGCCTCGCGCGTGACGCTGCTCTCGGTGGGCAAGGCGTCGGTGAGCATGGCGCGTCGAGCGATATCGTTGCTGGGTGACGGGCTGCGGCAGGGCGTGGTGCTGGCCCCGCCATCGCATGCCGAGTCGGCGGCCGCTGCGTTCGGCGATCGACTCGAGGTGCTGGCGACGGACCATCCCCTGCCGACACCGCGTAACGAGTCGGCCGCTCGACGTGTGGCCACGCTCGTTCAGAATCTGGGTCACGAGGACACGCTGCTCGTGTTGATCTCCGGGGGCGCTTCGGCTCAGCTCAGCCTTCCGAGAGATGGCGTGACCATCGATGATCTGTCGGCACTCACGCACCATCTGCTGCGGGCGGGCGCTGCAATCAACGAGCTCAACACCGTGCGCAAGCATCTTGAGCGTCTTAAGGGTGGCGGGATCGTGGCGATCACGGGCGCCGCGCGGACACGGTCGCTGATCGTTTCCGATGTCGTGGGGAATGACCCCGCGACGGTATCGTCCGGCCCGACATCGCCCGATCCGACCACGTTCGCCGATGCGATCGAGGTCGTGGACCGCTACGAGGCCCGCCGCGTCGCGCCAAACGCGACCGCTTGTCTGCTCGCGGGTGTTCGCGGCGCCGAGCCCGAGACGCCCAAGCCCGGCGAGGTGGCCTTCGAGCGCGGCGCGTGCCGTGTGGTCGCGTCGAATGAGCAGATGATCGATGCGGTGGCAACGCGGCTGGTGTCTATGGGCTTTGAGTTGGTCGAGCGGCGGACGGGCGTGCAGGGCGAGGCCGAGGTGGTGGGGCGAGATCTCGGACGGCGGGCAGCTGCGCTGCTCGGCGCCTCCAAGCGACCCGCGGCGATCCTGCTCGGCGGCGAGACCACGGTAACGGTTGGAGCAGCCTCCGGCGTCGGCGGGCGAAACCAGGAGCTTGCCACGGCCGCGGCGCTCGAGATCCACGCTCGAGGCCCCATCTGCGTGATGAGTCTGGCGACGGATGGCATAGATGGACCGACCAACGCGGCGGGCGCGGTTGTCACCTCGCTGACCGCCGGGCAGGCTCGGGCGCTCGGTGTGCGCGCCGACGCCGCGCTTCGATCCCACGACACACATCCGCTGCTCGATCGTCTGAACGCGCTCATTCGAACCGGGCCAACCGGCGTCAATGTGATCGATCTGATGCTCGCGTTGGTCTATCCGACGAGCGAGTAGGCTGCGTTCAAGAACGGAGCCTTACCACCCGATGCGCGAGCAGTCAGCCAGAGCCCAAGGTCCTTCGAGCACGCCGTTGTGGCGATCGACGCGCGGGGCGTCGGAGCGTCGTGTTGATCTATTGATCGTGGGCGCGGGCATAACGGGTGTCGCTGCAGCGCGTGCGGCGTCTAGGCGAGGCGTCTGCGCCGTCGTGGTTTCGAATGAGGCGGCCTATTCCGCCGCGTCACGCCGCAACGCGGGCTATCTCATGCGAGGCGCCGCCGAGAACTACGCCCGAGCCGCACGCGCGTGGGGACGAGACCGCGCGCGCACGCTCTGGCGATGGAGCGAAGAGAACCTCAACCGGCTCCGTGAACTTGGCGTCGAGCGTGTCGCGAGCTATCGACGCACGCCGTCGTGCCTTCTGGCTCTCGACACCGTCGAGGCCGACGAGTTGGAGGTGTCGATCGAGATGATGCGCGAGGACGGCTTCGCCGTGGAGCGGCTGACGCCTGGCGTGGTGCGCGACGCGGCGTGGGCGCGCCTCGACCCACGGCTTGGTCTGGTGAATCCGGACGACGCCTCGGTCAACCCTGAGGACGCGATCGCGTTGCTTCGGGCCGAGGCGGACGCTGTCTTTCTCGACGGGTGCAGCGTCCAACGGCTCGAGCGTGACGGATCGCGTGTGATCGCTCACGGCTCGCACGACCGGATCGTGGCCGATCGTGTGCTTCTTGCGACCAACTCGTACGCGGGCGTGCTGCTGGATGAGCTGGAGCCGCTCGTGCAGGCGAATCGCGGCCAGATGTTGGCGGTGCGCGCGCCCGACCTGCGACTCGACGCCTCGTACTACGCGAACTTCGGGGGTGAGTACTTCCGTGCGACGCACGACGGGCACTTGGTGATCGGGGGCTTTCGCAAGAGCGACGCGCCGGCGGAGCGGACGCAGAGCGACGCTGTCAGCGATGTGGTGCAGTCGAGGCTGCAATCGTTGGCCGAGCGGCTGCTCGCCGCGCCGCCCGGTGCGCTCGGTGCGGCGGCGCGTTGGGCGGGCTCCATGGGGTTTAGCGTTGACGGCATGCCGCTCATCGGTCCGGTCGGCGCGGATCGATTGGTCTGGTTCTGCGGCGGGTACACCGGGCACGGCATGTCGCTGGGCGTGCGCTGCGCCGAGGCCGCGATCGATGCCATGCTCGACGGTGGCGAGACGCCCTTCCCGCTCTCACGCGCCGTGGACGCGCCTTCGTTGTGAGGGAGGCGGCGTGTCCATTGTGCGGGTGCCCGGGCACGTCGCCCGTGTACGCCCTGCCGGCCTCGGCGCCATGCCCCACGCACACCGCCCATGTCTCGGAGAGCCAAGCGCAGGCGGCGGCATGGCCAACCGGTCGCCTGGAGGTGGTGTCGTGCGACGCGTGCGGATTCGTGTTCAACCAGCGCTTCGATCCTGCGACGCAACGGTTCGGCGATGGCTACGAAGAATCGCAGGCGCACAGCGGCGTGTTTCGCCGATTCGAGCGTGAGCTCGTGGAGGATCTCGTGGGACGCCTGGGCGTGCGAGGCCAGCGCGTGCTGGAGGTCGGGTGCGGCAAGGGCACCTTTCTCCGCGCTCTGTGCGAGCTTGGTGGCAATCGGGGCGTTGGGTACGACCCGGCGTATGCGCCACGCGAAACCGGCCCGGCAACGTCCGTGCGATTCGAACGACGACTGTTCGGCGCCGATGTGGACGAGCCGCCCGCAGACGTGGTGGTATGTCGCCACACGCTGGAGCACATCCGTGATGTCGTCGGGTTTGGTCGTCTGCTGTCTCAGGCGCTCCGGCCTGGCGGCCTGCTGCTTGTTGAGGCGCCGGCGTGGGAACGCATCTCGCGGGAGGCCGCGTTTTGGGACGTGTATTACGAGCACGCCTGCTACTTCGACCGATCCACGCTCCTGCGGTGGACGCACGCTTCAGGATTTGATGATGCGAGCGTGCGCACTGTGTACGGCGATCAGTACCTCGTGGGCGAAGCGCGCGCGACGGGAGCCGTCGACGCCGAGGACATCAGACGCAGTGAGGTGTCGCCGCCGCGGTTCCAAGATGAGGTCGATCACTGGCGCGGCGTGCTGCGATCGGCGCGTGATCGTCGCGTCGCGATCTGGGGGTCGGGATCCAAGGGCGTTGGATTCCTGGCCGCGATGGGCGAGGAGGCCGACGCCGTGTGCGCGGCCGTGGACATCAACCCGCATCGGCAGGGGGGGTGGATGCCGGGCGTGGCGGTCGAAATCGTATCGCCGGACCGGCTGGTTGAGCTGGGCGTGGGCCACGTGATCGCGATGAATCGCATCTACCGCGACGAGATTGCCGAGTGCTTGTCGCGGCTTGGCTGGAGTGGCGAACTGCTCGCATTGGGCGATCCGCGATGACGG
>JBCAXI010000224.1:0-4955 GCA_038534175.1 Planctomycetota bacterium
GCGTGCTAGAGGGCACCCGCTCGGTCGTTATGGTGGCGGACCTCTACGCGTCTCGCAACGACGCGGAAGACCCACCCGTGGTAGCAGGACGCGGCGGGGGGTGGGGGCGCATCGCGCGGTACGCGAGAGGGCGCGACTACCACAGCGTGATCAAGAAGCGGCTGCACCGTCTCGCCGACGAGCTCATCGAGTTGCACCCGGGCGAGCGGTTCCGCGCGTTCACCGACACCGCGCCTGTGTTGGAGCGCGAGCACGCGATGCGGGCGGGCCTCGGGTGGATCGGCAAGCACACGCTGTTGATCCATCCCGAGTTGGGCAGCTACACGCTGCTCGGTGGGCTGCTGACGACGATGCGGCTTGAGGCGCCGATAGACCAAAGAGCAGAGCCGGATCGATGCGGGAGCTGCACACGCTGCATCGACGCGTGCCCGACCGACGCGATCACGCCGTACTCGGTCGACGCGCGGCGATGCATCAGCTACCTGACGATCGAGCGGCGGGCGGCGATCGACGAGCGCTGGTTCGAGGGCATCGGTGACTGGCTGGTGGGGTGCGACATCTGCCAGGAGGTGTGCCCGCACAACAGCCCGCGTCCGCCGGGGCACCCCTCGCGACATATTGAACCGAACCAGGCGTACGAGCCCAGACGTGATGGGTTCGACGCGCTGGAGGTGCTCGGCTGGGATGAGTCGGCGCGGCGCGAGGCGTTCACGACGAGCGCCATGAAGCGCGTGACGCTCGACATGATGAAGCGGAACGCGCTGATCGTGGCGGGGAATCGCCCGACGCCCCAGCTCCGTGTCCGAATCGAGAAGATCGCTGAGGACCCGGCCGAGTCCGAGATGGTGCGCGCCACGGCGCGGCTGGTGCTCGATCGCCAGATTTAGCTCGAGTGTCTCGGTGATCGCGGCACGAACAGGCGTGCGACGAGCATGACGAGCAGGCCCGGCGCGAGCCACTCGTGGCGTTGGCCGAGGTAGCCAATGGTGAGGAACGGGACCGCCGCGGCCGTCGCGATGAGCCAGACCGCGATCGTGCGGCGGGAGGGCCTTCGAATCGGCCCGCCACCGCGAGGGATGAGGCAGATCCACACGTAGGCCGGGAAGAGGCAGCCGTAGCTCGCGAGGAGCGCGCGGTAGCCGATCTCGCCGACGGCGAGGGCCGGCGACTCGGAACTCTTGGTCAGGTCGATCGCGCCGTGACCGCCCGCGAGCAGTCCGCCCGCGAGACACGCCGCGAAGACCAATCCAATGCCGATCGGGATCATCCGGCGAGCGGGTGAGCGTGCGAGGTCGCGCGTGTGCTCGCCCACCGTGAAGCACAGCTGGGCGATGATGTGCACAACGATCAGCATCTCGGGCAGGCCTCGGCGGGTGTCGGGATCGAGCAGTCGGCCGGCGTACACCCATGTCAGCAGGACCATCGTGAGGAAGCAGACGCCGAAGCCGAGGGCGAACGCGGCTCGCCCGCTCTCGCCCGCGCCCCTCCGCGCGCGATGCAGCGTGAGGTCAAGCAGCGGACAGAGCAGAAAGCCGAACGACATGAGCGGGGCAAGCCAGAGGATCGCCAGCGAGCTCGGCGGCGCCAGTGGTGGCACGGGCGTTGGTCGCGCCTCGCCCGTCGCGAGCAGATACACCAGCACGCCCGCGCTCAGGCACCAGACGCCCCAGGCGATCTGCGTTCCCCGGAGTCGCATCGCGACGAGTGCGCTGAGCCCCACGCCGCCGGCGACCCATGCGACGAGCGTCGCGGCGCCCTCGAAGGGCAGCCACCGCGTCATCCAACCGAGCCAATAGCCGTGGAACGCGATGGTGATCCAGCTAAACAGCCGCATCACCGGCGCATGGGCCTCGATCCATCGGCGGGAGGCCTCGGGGCTGCGGACGAACCAGCCGACGGCACCCGCGCCGACCACGTTTGGCACGCAGAACACCACGAAGCCGATCCAACCGAAATCGCGAAGCATGAGGATCGGCAAGAACATGCCGACGCACCAGGTCCAAGAGCAGGCGAGAAATGGGGCCCACGCCAGGGCCGCGCGGGGACCAGCGCCCGTGCGCGGGATCGGACCGGCGTCGCGCGCGTCGGCGCTCACGCCATCTCACGCCGGGCTTTGCGTTCCTTGTAGTGGTCCTTGGGGGTGATGTGGAAGACCGCGAGTGATCGGCCGACCAGTCGGTCCTTCTCGCCGGGCTTCGTGATGGACTGGTAGACGCGGAGTTGGACCCTGGTATTGAACTCGCCGCCGGCGGCGACCAGGGCCTCGACGTCATCGAGCGGCTTGATTTTGTAGATCGCCGGCCCGAAGCAGGGGCGCAGGAAGCTGTACTCGAGCCGCTTGCACACAACGGTGTAGTCACCACCGACAATGCCGAAGACGTACATCCCGCCCGCGATCTCGGAGTTGCCAAGCAGGGCGGCACCCGCCATCGCGTTGTACCAGTTCTTATTGAAGCGCCGGAACGGCAGCACCGCGGTGAACGTCTTGGGATCGATCCGCTTCATGCGGATGCCGCTGCGGAACGCGTACGGCAGCCAGATCAGAGAGCAGACGCGGTGCCAGAAGTTGTTCCGCGCCGACAGGCGGCTCACAAACGCGTCGAGCCGATCCATCAGCGTCCGCTTGGGCTTCTCGCCGGGCTCCGGCGGCAGCGGGGGCGCGGGGCGTGCCGCGACCTCATCGGGCCGTTCGGCGTCCGCGGCGGTTGGTGCATCTTGGCGTTCGATGGTCGTTGTCATCGGCAACACAAGGGCTCGGGCGCGGCGGGCCCGTCCCGCCGATTGGTTCGAGCATGGTAGCGTCCGGGTTCGACCCCATGTCCTAAAGGGCTTCTCAGGAGGGGCCTCCACGTCCCGCGATCGGGCCCTCGACCGGCTCCAGGGCGAACCAGTCGCTCTCTGGGCGCACGCGGACCACCGGGGTGAGCGGATCGTGGTCCAGAACGAGCGTCCACCCCCGCTCCGCGGCGTCGTGCAGCAGCCATCGCTTCGTGACCATCGAGGTGTAGGGCTCGACGTCGTAGGCGAGGCTGTAGGTGGCGCCAACGTGCCAGGCGGTGGGCAGGACATCGGGCGTGAAGAGCACAGGCGACCCGTCGGGCCCATGGAAGAGCACCGCCTGCTGCCCCCAGGTGTGGCCCGAGGCAAGGAACACCTGCACACCGGGAAGCGCCTCGGTGCAACGGTCCTCGACTGACGAGGCGGGACGCTCCCCACGGTTGGGGATGCGATCGTGCTGGAAGGCCGTGGGCGACTCCGCCAGACGCAGTCGCGGCTGGATGGGATCGAGATGGTCCCGGTAGTAGGTCTTGGTCATCACCGAGTTGTTGGCGATCGCGGTGTTCCACTCGATCGCCTGCACATGCACCGTCGCGTTGGGAAAGGTGAGTCGCACGCCGATCTCGTCGGCCTCGCTCGAGGGCGGGCCATCCGGCGTCCAGTCGGGCGTCTCGCCCGCGCGGGGTCGTCGGGTCAGCCCGCCCGCGTGGTCGAAGTGGAGGTGCGAGACCACGACGTCGTCGATCTCATCGGGCTCGACGCCGACTTCACGCAACGCGTGCTCGATCGTGCGATCGCCGAGCCCGAACACGGACGACATCTTGGCATTGAGCTTGTCGCCTGATCCGGTCTCGATGACCACGCGCCGCGGCCGACCCAACGCGGGATCGGGCTCGGTCGAGGTAAGCAGCAAGCAATTGTGGCGCAGGGCGATGCGGTTCTTTTCGTCCGCCTCGACGACGCGTGACCACACGACGCGTGGGATCAGGCCGAACATGCCGCCGCCGTCGAGCAGCAGCGGACCAGCGTCGAGCACCTGCCAGTGATAGCGGACGTCATCCGACATTCGGCCTCCTCAATCTGGACTGAGCGATTCGGCCAGCGCGTTCTTCACGCTTGCGCCGTCGACCAGACAACATCGGCACCACCCATTTTACCACAACGCCACACGCCGGATCGATGGACGCGGCCTGTGCCAACTTGTGGGCTCGGATGCGCAGCCTGCGCACGAGAACGAAACCCACGATGAGCGCCTCGCGCTTCTCGCGTAGCGGCGGAGGGTGGGTCGGCGGCAACGGGCAACGAAGTGCGAGAAGTCTCATCGCGAGACTGTCTGGCACGAGTGACGCGCTGGGGCTGCACTCCGGTTGGAGTACACTCGCCAGCCGACATGGCCAGTCGCTCTACCGAGTCAAATGCGCACGCGAGCGATCAGCGGCGCCGAGCGGGCGCCTCCGCCGAGCGTCAGATGGCGTTCTATCTGCACCGCGCGTTTGGCGCGAGCGAAGCCGTCGTGGTGCTCAACGATCTTCGGCTGATCGACCCGTCGCAGCCCGAGCACGACGGACGCGCCGGCGTCTGCCAAATCGATCATCTCGTCCTGCATCGATTCGGCGCGATCATCGTTGAGAGCAAATCGGTCTTCGACGAGGTCAGCGTGCGTGGCGATGGCGCTGGCGGCGACGAGTGGACGCGTCGGTACCAGGGCCGCGAGCAGGGTTTTGCGTCGCCGATCCAGCAGGCGCGGCGGCAGGGCGTGTTCCTGCGCGCGTACCTGCATCAGCATCGCGCGTCCTTGCTCGGCAAGGTCTCAAAGGGCCTGCGAACGATGACCAAGCTGCTCTCGGGCACCGACCACCGCGGCTTCAGCCTCATGCCGATTCAGGTCGTTGTCGCGATCTCGGACGGCGGGAAGATTCGGCGTGTCGGTGGGTGGACGCCGCCGTCGGATCCCTTCCGCACGTTCGTCAGCAAGGCCGATCTCGCGGCGGACAAAGCCCACGATGAGATCAAGAAGCACGAGGCCGCGAGCCGGTTGCTATCGAAGACCGACGGCGAGTACGGCGTCTGGGCCATGAAGCCCGAGGAGGTCGGCGAAGTGGCAACCTTCCTTCGAGCGAACCATCAGCCTCAACCGGATGCGCCAGTCGCAGTATCTGCACCTGTGCCGTCGGCAC
>JBCAXI010000225.1:0-4935 GCA_038534175.1 Planctomycetota bacterium
AGCCCGTCGTGCCCGCGATGAGCATGTGCGGCATCTCGGACAGGTCCGCGATCAGCGGGTCGCCCGACGCGTCCTTGCCCAGGAACATCGGCAGCTTCATCTTTTGGAAGCGATCGCGGCTCGACATGAGCTCCTTGAGGCGCACGCGCTCCTTTGTCGGGTTGGGCACCTCGATGCCCACCGTGTCGCGCCCCACCTGGTTCGCGACCACGCGGATGTTCACGGCCTTAAGCGCGCGGGCCAGGTCGCTCTGCACGCTCGTGAGCTGGGCGACCTTCGTGCCCGGTGCCAGGCGCACGTCGTAGAGCGTGATGACCGGGCCCGACTCGATGCCCACGACCTCGCCCTTGATCTTGTACTCGCGCAGCGCGGCCTCGAGCGCCTCGCCCTGCTCACGCACGAGCTGCTCGAGCGTCTCGTTGAAGTCCTCCTCGGGATCCTCGAGCAGATCGAGCGTGGGGAACTGGTACCCCTCCATGTCGCCCATCTGCTGGAGGTCACGCAGGTCCTCCTCGCTGGCCAGCTGGCGGTTGGCGCCGGCGAAGCGCACGGGCAACGCGGCGATCTTCTCCTTGATCTGCTCCTCGGTGAAGACCTGCGGCGCCCCGGGCAGCTCGTCGTCCTCTTCCTCGTCCTCCTCCAACGACGCAACGCTCGCGGCGCTCACCGCGACCGGCGCCGGCTCCGGCTTGGGCTCGAGATTGGCCCGCACCCGCTTCTTGTCCTTGCGCGGCTTCTTGACGACGACCGGCTCGGGCTCGGGCTCAGCCTCGGCCTCCTCGTCCTCGTACTCGTCCTCGTACTCCGCGTCGTCTTCTTCCCATTCGCCCTCGTCTTCGTCTTCCTCGTACTCGTCCTCTTCGTACTCGTCGGCGTACTCGTCCTCGGGGTCGATGTCGAGGTCGTTCTCGCGGTGTGCACGCTTGGCCTTGAGTCGGCCCATCGCGCCCGCCAGACCGGCCGAGCCGGCGCCCGCGGTCTTGCCGAGGCCCACGCCCAGCTGTCGGAGCACGAGCGCCGGCACAGCCCACGCAAGCCGATCGAACGCGACGATGAACCCGACCAGCGCCAACGCGATCATCCAGAGCGCGCTGCCGAGCGCGCCGAATCGGCTGGTGAGCTCGGTCGCGCCCACCAGCCCGCCGATGCCGCCGGGCAGCTCGGGCCACGGCGCGATCGACGGGTTGGCCAGCCCGAGGAGGCCAGCGAACGCGACGGTCAGGATCACCGTGCCAGCCGTTCGGATGACGGGGTGAGCGAGCCGCCGGCCCGAGAGCGTCCAGACAAGCCCGGCACCGGCGATGAGCATGGGAAGCCAAATCGCCCATCCCAGCAGCTTGAAGGCGTGCGCGGCGAGCCAAGCGCCGACGGGCCCGCACCAGTTGGCGGGTGGGCTGTTGGTGGGCCACACGGCGTGCGTGGGCGGATCGGCGCGATCGAAGCCGAGGAGCGCGGCGGCGAGGAAGGCCCAGCCCGCGGCGGCCGCGAGCCAGATGAGCTTGGGCGCTACGCCGGCCCCGGTGTCGGAGTCAGCGGGGCGAGAGCGACGCTTGGCAGAAGATCGGGCCATGGGCCGATGATCGGTCGGATCGTGAAAGAGAGCGCAACTTTCGCGCGTCGGCCCCGGGCCGGCGTCACGGACCGGCGATCCCCTCGCGGGACGGCTGCCCGTTGACCACGCGGTGCACGCCCAGCGGGTTCTCGTTGTGCAGCACGAGGGGGAGGTCGCGTTGCGAGGCGTTCTGGTAGCAGGTCGGGCGACACCATCGGCGGACGGCGCTCGAGCCGACGGCAGAGGTGTGCGGCTGGTTGGTCGCCGGGTAGGGCCCGCCGTGGACCATGGCGTGGCTGACCTCGACGCCCGTGGTGACGCCGTTGAATACCAGACGCCCCACACGGTGCTCGAGCAGGGCGCGCACCTTGTCGCAAAGCGCCTCGTCGCTCGGCGTGCGGTAGATCGCGCCGGCGAGCGCTCCTTGGACCGAGCCGAGCGCCTCGAGCAATGCGGCGTCGCTCGAGGCGAGCACCACGAGCGCGGATGGGCCAAAGGCCTCGTCGTGGAGCTTGGCGTTCTCGCGGAAGGTCGCCGCGTCGGTGGTGAAGAGCGCGGGGCGGACGGCGATCGGCTCGTGGGCGTCGGCGGCGAGGTTCGGGTCGGGTTTGGGCGGGTTGGTCTCGCCCACGCGCAGGTCCACGCCGCGAACGCTGGCGATCTGCTCGACGCGTTTGGTGTAGCCGGTCCGCACGCTGGCGCTGAGCATGATCGCGCGATCCACCCGCCCCAGGCGGTCGGCGAGGTGGGCGACGAACTGCTCGCCCGCGGGCGTGCGCCGCACGAAGAGCAGGCCCGGGCACGTGCACATCTGCCCGGACGAGCCGAGCACGGAGGCGGCGATCTCGTCGGCGATGGCCTCGCTGCGCGACGCGAGCGCGTCCTCCAGCAGCACGATCGGATTGGTCGAGCCCATCTCGGCGAAGACGGGGATGGGATCGGGGCGCCGCGCGGCGATCGCGGCCAGCGCGTTGCCGCCCTCGAACGAGCCGGTGAACCCGACCGCGCGCACGTTGGCGTTGAGCACGAGCCGCTCGCCGATCGCGTGCTCGCGTCGCCCACCCGCGGCGAGGTAGCTGAACACGCCCTTGGGCATGCCCTCAACGCTCGCGGCCTCGGCGACGACGCGGGCGACGAGCTCGCCCGTCGCGGGGTGCGCGGGGTGGCCCTTGACGATCACTGGGCAGCCCGAGGCAAGGGCCGAGGCGGTGTCGCCGCCGGCGGTGGAGTACGCGAGCGGAAAGTTGCTCGCGCCGAACACCGCGACGGGCCCGAGCGGACGAAGGCAGCTCCGCAGGTCGGGGCGCACGCGCGTCGGCCGGCTCGAGTCGGCGGTGTCGATTGCGGGCTGCATCCACTCGGCCTGACGCGCTAGGTCGGCGAACATCCGCAGCGTGAACACGGTGCGGTCGCGCTCGGTCTCGATGCGGGCCTGCTTGAGCCCGGTCTCGGCGACCGCGGTCGCGACGAGCAGCGCGCCCAGCCCACGCACCTGGTCGGCGATCGCGTCGAGGAAGCGGGCGATCTCGCGGGGCTCGCGGACGCCGAGGTGCGCGAACGCGGTCCACGCCTCGGTGCAGGCCAGGTCGATGTCCTCGTCGGTCGCGGGATGGATGAGCGGATCGAGCTCGGCCCCGGTGGCGGGATTGACGGCGCGGAAGGCGTCGGCGCCGGTGGTCGAGCGGCGCGTGCGCACCTCCCCGGCGACGATCGAGAAGCCGCTGAGCTCCGGTGGGGTGGTGGTCATCGGGGGCATGATGACGGATGCGGCCCGCGCGTGCGCCGCGGGGCGAACGCGCGGGCTCTACGCCTACGCCTGCGGCTCGGGCTCGGCGAGCGAGCGCAGCGACTCGAGGAGCAGGGTCCACATCGTCGGACGATCAACCGCGAGGAGCTCGAGCTCGTTGCCCTCGGCGGCCGGCTTGCGCGCGAGCCACGTCGGGCCGCCCTTGGCGAAGAACGCCATCACGCGGGTGTCGACGATGTCGGGGCCCTGGAACTCGACGATGGAGATCGTGCCGGCTTGCTCGGGCGCCGCGATGGCGTCGACCGCGCTCTGCGCCGCGTCGCTTTGGAGCCCAAGCTTGGTCAGCGCGGGGCGGGCCTTGTCGGGCGAGCCGTCGTCGATGAGCTGCTTGCACTTGGCGAACACGGGCTCGTTCATCGCGATGCGCGCGCCCGCGATCTCGTGCCGCTCGGGTGCCCCCGCCAGCACAAGCAGCGCGAGGACGATCGCCGGGACATCGGGCAGGGCGCGGAGGTCATGGCGACGCGCATCGGGCGCGTCCTCGCCCAGGTCGGCGTACTCGACGAGGGTGTCGTGGGTGAGGTAGTGGACGATGCGCTTGCGGGCGCCGCCCTCGCGACGCTCGGTCACGATCGCGAGACGGGGGCGTGCGACGACGTCGACGAGGCGTGCGAGCGCCATGTCGAGACGCTCGCAGTCGGGCTGCTCGTCGGGCGTGACGAGCTGGCGCGCTCGGAGCGCGTCGAGGCCGGACTGGAGTTGCCGCTCGCGCGACGCCTCGGCTTCGGGGAACAGCGAGGCGTTGTCGGCGCCGAAAGCGAACGGGGCGCCCGCCATCTCGAGCATCCACGCATACTCGGCGGTGGTCAGGGTCTCTTGGCGCATCGCGGGCTCCGTCCAGGGGATTGGCGGCTCAGTCGAACAGATCGGCAACGTAGCTCATCGCGTCGGCCGCGGCGTCGGAGATGCTCGAGCGGTCGTTGACCACGCTGTCGATCGCATCGGTGGCCGCGTCGGCGACCTCTTCTTGCATCTTGGCGACGGTCTCGGCCGCGGCAGTGGCGGCGGACTTGGCGGCTCGGGAGCTCTCGTCGACCACGCGCCCCGCGGCGTCGGTCGGGCTGGTCTGATCGTCTCCGGGCGCCTCGGTGTCGTCGGTGTCGCTCTCGAAGACGTCGGCGGTCCAGTCTGAGAACGACTCATAGCCCGACTCGAGCGCGTCGCGGATCGACTCGCCCGTCTCCTTGACGGCCTTCACCGCCGCGGCCGCCGTCGAACGCGCGGCTTCTACGCCCGCCTCGATCACCTCGCCGCCGATCTCGGTCGCGCTCTGCTTTGTTGATGGGTTCTGGTTGCACCAGTAGTCGATGCCCGAGATCTGGCCCGCGATCGGCCAGTCGGTCGGGAGCCAGCCGTCGCCCCGGTAGTCGTAGCCAGGGCCGGTCTTGTGGTAGTTCTTGAGGTAGCCCGCGGCGTCGTGGACCGTGCCGTGGTAGCCGATGCAGCTTTCATCTGAGGTTCGGATTGAGGTGTTTCCTGGGCCGACGAGGCCGCCGGTGGGGTTGAGCATCGCGCCAAAAACCGGGTCGATGCCGAACGCCTCGCCGACCACCTTGCCATACCGGAGGCTGATGGT
>JBCAXI010000226.1:0-4929 GCA_038534175.1 Planctomycetota bacterium
GTGGCACCATCGTCCGAGCCATCGTTGACGACCACGACACGAACATCCGCGTCATGTTGCGCGAGCGCCGAGTCCACGGCCTCGCCCACGTACCGCCCGTGGTTGAAGCAGGGGATCACGAACAGGACGCGGGGCGGCGGCATGCGGTAAGGGTACGGCCGGGCTCCTACCATGCCCGCGATGAGCCCGTTCTGGTCGTACGCCCGGGGGATGCTGCGGTACCGCTGGGTGCTGGTCGGTGCCCTCGCGTTCGCGGGCGTTTCGGCGGGAGGCGTCGGGGCGGGGCTGCTGGCGGTGGCGCCGCTGCTGCGGAGCATCCTGAACGACGGCATGACGCTCGGCGAGATGGCGTCCGACCTGAACGCCAACGAGTTGGTCGGCGGGCGCATCCCCCCCGGCTGGATCGACGCCCTGCCCGAGGGCGAGTTCACCGCGGTGATCTGGATCGTCTGCGGGCTGGGCCTGCTGACGCTGCTCGGTGCGGCGGCGAACTTTTTGCACCAGTATCTCTCGCTGACCGTCGTCTTCCGTAGCGTGACGAATCTCCGGCGTGAGGCGTTCCATCGGGCCCTGCGGTTCCCGCTGCTGGGCGTGGTGACCGAGGGCCCCTCGAACTCGATCGCGCGCATCGTGATGGACACCCAGGCGCTGGGCGCCGGGTTCAACGCGCTGCTGTCAAAGGCGGTCGCGCAGGTGTCCAAGGGGCTGATCGCGTTCGTCGCGGCGTTGCTGATCGACTTCTGGATGACGCTGATCGCGGTGGCGGTGGCGCCGGTGCTGTATCTGGTGCTGCATCGCGTGGGCCGACGCATCCGTCGCGCGAGCCGCACGGCGCTGCAGCACACCGAGGGCTTGTACGGCGCGGCGACCGAGGCGCTCCAGGGCCTTCGCGTCGTGAAGGTGCACACGACCGAGCGCTACGAGGCCGGGCGGTTCCATCGCCTCAACAAGGGCGTGATGCGTGAGATGATGCGCGTGCGCACGGCCCGCGCGCTCGCCAGCCCGCTGGTCGAGATGATCACGCTGGTCGTGCTGGGCGGGCTGAGCCTGATCGCCGCCAAGGCAATCCTCGACGGACACCTCGAGGCCGAGAGCTTCATCGCGGTTCTGGTGGCGCTCGGCGCGGCCGGCGCTTCGCTCAAGCCACTAACGGGCATCATCGCGGATATCCAGGGCGCCGCGGGCGCCGCGGACCGCATCCATGAGCTGCTCGCCCAGCCCAACGAGCCCGGGCACGGCGTGGGGCTGCCCAAGCTCGCACGCCACGCGCAGGCGATCTCCTTCGAGGGCGTCTCGTTCCGCTATCCCAAGGCCGATGCGCTCGCGCTCGACGATGTCAGCGTGGAGATCGCGCACGGCGAGACGATCGCGGTGGTCGGGCCCAACGGCTCGGGTAAGACGACGCTGCTCGCGCTCGTGCCGCGGCTGTTTGATCCGAGCGACGGCGCGGTGCGCATCGATGGCGAGGACATCCGCGATGTGGGTGTGCGCTCGCTCCGGCGCCAGATCGGCGTGGTCACGCAGGAGACGGTGCTCTTCCGCGGAACGATCGGCGACAACATCGCCTACGGCGCCGAGGGCGCGACGACCGAGCGTGTGGTCGAGGCCGCCCACCGGGCCCGCGCGCACGAGTTCATCGATCGCCTGCCCGCGGGCTACGACACGCCGGTCGGCGAGCAGGGCGCCACGCTCTCGGGCGGGCAACGCCAGCGGATCGCGATCGCCCGCGCGGTGCTGCGCGATCCGGCGATTCTGATTCTCGATGAGGCGACGAGCATGATCGACGCCGACTCGGAGGCAAAGATCGCCGACGCGGTCGCCGAGTTCGGCGCGGGGCGCACGGTGCTGATCGTGGCGCACCGCCTGAGCACGGTTGTCGGCGCTGATCGGATTCTTGTGATGGACCAGGGGCGCCTGGTGGACCAGGGCTCGCACGACGAGCTGCTCGATCGCTGCGAGACCTACCGGCTCATCGCGCGCCGCCAGCTGGTGGGCGGCGGGGCGCCGGCGACGAGCGCCGAGGTGACGACCCGCTGATGCATGACTCGAGCGCGACAGGCAACGACTTCTTCAAGTGCGACTTCTGCTCCAGCGGGTGGACGGAGGATCGCCCGATGGTGGAGGGGCACAAGGGCTCGCTGATCTGCGCGTCGTGCTTGTCGCTCGCGTATCGGCAGGTCGTCGTGGTCGAGAGCGGCGAGGCGTTCGGTGATCATGACGCCTGCACGCTGTGCCTGATGCACAAAGAAGCCGAGCCGATGTGGCGTAGCCCCGTCGGCGCCGAGGCGATCGTCTGTCGAGAGTGCCTCATACGGGCCGCGGTGACGCTGGGCAAGGACCGCGAGTACGGGTGGTCGGCGCCGGCGAAGGACTAAGACCCGATCCAGCCGAGCACACGCAGGAGCGCTCGGAGCTGCGGGATCATGTCGTGCGCGTGGTCGCGATCGAAGGCCGCGGCGTCGTCGCGCGACAGCCATTGGAGATCGTCGTACTCCCAGTTGCGCTCCCCGGCCATCGCGCGGAGCTGCGCGATGGTCCGTTCGGCGCGCGTGACCATGACCACGTCGTAGCTGAACGCGCACGGGGTGTGCGCGACGCAGACGATCCGGTGTGAGGCGATCGCGAGGTCACGAGGCAGCCCGGTCTCCTCGGGCAGCTCGACGCGGACCTGCTCGAGCAGGTCGTCGGCGTCGAGACAGCGTGCGCCGGGGCGGAGCGTGGGATCGATCCCGCCTGCGGGCGCCGCCTCCCACAGCCCGCCGAAGACTCGGGTCTCGTGGCTGCGTTTGCCGAGCAGCAGGTGCGGTTGGCCCCGCTCGTCATCGGCGTGCAGCGCGCCGATGACCGAGGCGAGCATCGTGGCGCCGCCGGGCGTCTGGGCGCCCAGCCGCTGGGCCACCGCGACCTTGTGGAACCCATCGACGACGACGTGGAGCGCCGGGCCATCGCGGGCGGTCTCGGCAAGAGTGGCGTCCGTGACACGGTAGATCGGCCCGTCGAAGAGCTTGGGATTCTCTTGGCAAAGCTGGCGCCACGTGGCCTGGATCTCGGGATGATCGCGGGCGTCGGGCGGCGACGGATCGACGACGAGACGCACGCCCTGCGGCCCGCGGGGGATCCACACGCGCAGGTTCGGCACGTCATCGAAGACGCCCCATTCGCCGGGCTCGAGAGGGCCGGGCTGGCCTGGACCGGGTTCGATCGCCAAGCTCAGGCACCCCCGCCCGGCAGGCCGGGAATGTTGGGGATCTGCCCGAGCACGTCTTCGAGCCCAAGCTCGCGCGCCTCGCGCTCGACAACGACGCGCATCTGACGCTGGGCGTTCTCGATCGCGGCGTTGGTCGCGTCGGCGATGAGCTGCTCGACCTGGGCGCGCGAGGCGTCGTCGCCGAGCGCGCTCGCGGCGGCGGGCGAGACCTTGACCTCGAGGATGCGCATCTTGCCGTCCGCGGTCGCGGTGACGACGCCCCCGCCCGACTCGCCGATCGCGCGGAGGCGCTCGGCCTCGCCTTTGAGGTGCTCGGCGGCGTCGGTGAGCTTCTGCTTGTCCTGCATGAGGCCCGCGAGGGCCCCCATGGCCTTGAGGTTGCCGAACATGGGAAGTCCTTGTGTTGGCGGCGTTGTGGTGGCATGGCTCTCCGAGCCGTCGCCGCTTTGTGTCTGGTTTCGCCTGCGCGGGCCTTTGATGGGGCACGTGGTTTCATCTACGGGACACGGCTCCGGAGGGCCATGCCACCTGGGCGGCGGCTACCCCTGTTTCGGCCCGCGCGGCGTCACCCTTGTGATCTTCGCGTCGAACACGCCCAGCGTCTCGCGGACGATCGGACGCGCCGTGATCTCATCCGCGCTAGCCAGCGGCGATGGCTCGTTCTCGGACCCGTCGGCGCCACGTCCGATCGGCACGGCCGAGGCCCGGAGCTCCACCCGCGTCGGCTCGCCCATCGCCTGCGTGACGAGCGAGGTGATCGCCTCGCGTCGATCCTCGGCCAGACGTGCGACGCTCGCGTCGGTCTCGATCACCGCCTGGCCCTTGGAGAGATCGATCAGCTCCGACTTGCTGATGATCGCGCCCAGCGTCCGCCCGCTCGCGTGGTCACGCACGTGCCGCCAGATCGCGTCGACGTCACGCGCCACCGCGGGCTCGACGGCGCGCACCGCGTCTCGCGCGTTCGCCAGCTCGGATGTGGACTCGGGCTCGGGCGTCTCGGGTGCGCGTGAGGCTGGCTCGGGCGTGCGCTCGGATGTGGTTCGTCGCTGTGGCGTGGGCGGGCGGCTGGGGGGAGTGGGGGCCGCCCTCAGACTTTTTTTGGGCTGGATCCTGAGGCCGATGGCCCGCCCGCCAGCTCGCGCGCCAGGGCGGTCACGTCGGCGAGCTTCTCGGTCATCGCGAGGCGCACGACGAGCGCGTCGAGGAGCGCCCGCGGCACGGGGCTGCTCTTGACCGCCCGCTGCACGCTCTCGCACAGCGCGATCATGTGGGTCAGCCCCGCGGCGTCGAACCGCTGCGATCGCTCGACCTCGCTCTGGCGGGCGTTGCCCGAGAGCTCGACCAGCTCGGTCTCCGGGCCGCAGGCGCAGAGCACCATGCAATCGCGCAGGCGATCCATGAGCGTCTCAAGAAGCTGGTCGATCGAGACGCCCTGGTCGAGCAGCGCGTCGGCCGACTCGAGCGCGAGCCTGGCGTCGCCATCGGCAGCCGCGTCGATCAGGTGGCCGACCAGCTCACGCGGCGGGAGCCCAAGCAAGCGCTCGAGCAGGTCGACGCTCAGCGTCTTCTCGCCCGCGGCCATGAGTCGGTCGAGCAAGCTGAGCCCGTCGCGCATCGAGCCGTTGGCGAGCCGGGCGACCGCTTGGACCAGCTCGGGGTCGGCCTTGAGGCCTTCTTGCTTCACGACCGCGTCGAGGTGCTCGGCGATGCGCCCGCCGGCG
>JBCAXI010000227.1:0-4923 GCA_038534175.1 Planctomycetota bacterium
TCGTTTCTGACTGCGTGGCGCCCGCTCGCCGGGCGGCGGCGAGCGATCGCCGGACGGCCGCCTCATCGAGCGGCACAATCTCGGCCCCGCGCGCGTCGACGCGCGCGGGCGCCTCAAACGTCAGATCGGTGATCGGACGAGGACGTTGAATCGACAACGCGAACAAGTCGGGGCGTCGCTGGTCGCCAATCTCAAGAAGATCGCCAAAGCCTTCAGTGGTCAACAGCGCGACACGTGCGTGCTGGCGGGCGAGCAGCGCGTTCGTCGCGCGCGTGGTGGCGAGACGGAAGTCATCGATCGGCAGCGTGGCGCCAGCGGGCGTCGCGGTCAGCAAGCGGGCCGCGAGGATTGGCGATGGCTCGCCTGTCTCGAGCGACACCGAGGCGCCTGGGCGCCACCCGATCTCGTTCTTGATTGAAGCATCGAGCCGAACGCTATCCGCCGCGGCGTCCACGACACGACGCGTGGCCCCGCCGCCGATCGGTCGGATGCGGCAGCCGATGAGGCCCGCGAGCGCCCAGTTGGGGCACGGCGGCGCCCACGCGAGGCGATCCTCAGCGATTGGTGCGCCGAGGATCGTTCGAATCGCGCCCGAGCTCAGCACCTTGATGCAACGCGCCTCGCCGCTCGGCCCGCTCGCGACCCCGTCGGTAAAGGTCCCGCCGACGTCGATGCTCACACGCCATCCGCTCATCGCCGGATGGTAGACGCCGGCTGGGGTCGCTCGATTCAGGCGGCCCGCTCGTCCATCGAGCGATCCATGCGCTCGTCAAGGTCATCGGCGTTATCGAACGTTCGGGGCTCCGGATCGCCCGCGGGCATGTGCCCTCCGAAGAAGCCCACGCCGCTCTGTTCTTCCGATTCCGGCGGCGCCACGCGGCCTGAAGAGTCGCTCTCCGGCTCCGAGGCGGCCAGCTTGAACGCGCTTCCGACCGCGAGGAACATCCACAGGAGGTCGAACACGCCGAACGAGCCGAAGAACGCGGCGATCACCATGACGGCGTGGAACGCGCGTCGCTCGGCGATGACCTGCTCGCGCAGCTCCTGACGCTCGAAACCGCTCATCTCTTCCCACTGCCCAGAGGCCTCGCTCCACACCCGCACCGGGTAGTCGCCCTCGCGGGTCGGGAAGTCGAGATCGGCGCCCGGTGGGTAGTCGAGCTCGTACCCCGCCGCCTCGTAATCCGCCAGGGTCTCGTCGGCGATGTAGCTGACGAGGAACTCGTCGTCGATCGGGCCGCTCAGATCTTGCACGACTTGGTCGGCGACGAACCAGGCGCCGCCCAGCTTGCCCGCGCCGATGGCTGCGATCGCGATGAGACTCGCGAGCACGCCCATGCCCACACCGCGATGCGAGCCCGAGGCCGCGCACGCGAAGCCCACGAGGGCGCCGAGCGCCCAGGCGATGATGCCGACCTCAAAGCCGGTCATCGCGACGACCGCGGCCCACACGGCGGCGCCGATCAGGCCCGCGACCAACCCTGCCAAGAACTGCTTCACGATGCGCCTCCCATGAGCGCGATCCGGTTCGATCACGCCAAGCCCGTCGTGGGGCATCGGGTAGTGGCTCATCGGATCGCGTCCGTGACCGCTCGAAACGCGAAAGTCACGCCCAGCCTGAGGGACGAGCGCCTCTGCGCCGATCGGAGCGACCGATACATCACGGATCCCGTTATGGGTCCGTCGAGCGTCGGCGGTCCGCTATGTTGTTGCGATGGAGCCCAAAAGCTCGGCATGGCGTGCGATCGGCCCCGGCGTGCTGTACGCGGGCGCCGCGATCGGCGTGAGCCATCTCGTGCAATCGACCCGAGCCGGCGCGTTGTACGGGTTGTCCCTCGTCGCGGTCGTGGTGCTGGCGCACGTCTTCAAGTACCCCGCGATGCGGGTTGGTCCGCAGTACGCCGCGGCGACCGGCGCCTCGCTGGTCGTGGGCTATCGTCGCCGGGGGCGTTGGGCGCTCGCGCTCTTCGCGATCCTCACGCTGGGGACGATGTTTATCATCCAGGCCGCGGTGACGTTCATCACCGCGAGTCTGGTGCGTCTGGGCGCGGGCTCGTTGGGGCTGCCAACGAACACATGGTGGATGTCCACCTGGTTCGTCGCCCTCGGCCTGCTCACGCTGTGCGCGGGGTTGCTCGCGATCGGCGGGTATCGCTGGCTCGATCGATGTCTCAAGGCGCTCATGGTCGCGATGGTTGTGGTGACGCTGCTGGCCGCGGCGACCCAGGTTCCTGTGCTCTTCAATGAGGGCGTCCCGATCCTGCCCGATCTCTCGGCCTGGGGCGTGGCGGAGATCGCGTTCGTTGCGGTGCTGGTCGGATGGATGCCCGCGCCGCTGGATATCGCGGCGTGGCAATCGATCTGGTCGCTCGAGCGGGATCTGGTGATCCGTCGTCGATGCAGCCGCCGCGAGAGTCGGCTGGACTTTCATGTCGGCTACGCGCTCTGCGTCGTGACGGCCCTGGCGTTTCTTGTGCTCGGCGCCGGCGTGATGCACACGCGGGGCGTGACGCCGGCGAACGGATCGATCGGGTTCGTGGCGCAGATCGTCTCGCTTTACACCGACGCGATCGGCGAGTGGGTCCGCCCGATCGTGCTGCTCGGCGCGCTCGCGATCATGCTGAGCACAACGATCACCGTGCTCGACGCGATCCCACGCACGCTGGTCGCGATCGGTCACGCGGCTCGAGCGACCGAGCCGCCCCCCCGGAGCCGTCTCAAGTACTGGATCGCGCTCGTCGTGCTCGGGGCGGGGGCCCAGGGCGTGATCTGCTACACGCTCTTCCGCGATGCGGGCGCGTGGAGGTGGCTGATCGATCTCGCGACGACGCTCGCGTTCTTGTCGACGCCGTTGCTGGCTTGGCTCAACCACCTCGCGTGGACCGGTCGCGAGGTGCCGCCTGAGCATCGCCCGGGCACGTCAATGCGGGTCTTTAGCTGGGTGTGCATCGGCGTGTGGCTCGTGTTTGCGGGCGTGTGGGTGGTGTACGCATGGCCCTGGTCTGGGGGCACAACGTGAGCCTGGCCGACCGGATCCGACGGATACTTGATCGACATCCCGGTCTTCGCGCACGCGGCGACGCGCTATACATTTGGATTGCCTCCCGCCGCCGCGGCTTTCAGTCGCCCGTGTTCGTGTACGGGGACCACGTCGAAGGGCTTCGTCGCCAGTCGTACCGAGCCGTCAACGCGACGGAAAGGGCGGTGTACGCGATGCGCCCGCCGGAAGGCGAGGTGTTGCGGGCACACGCCATCTGGCGGCGCGTGCGAGCGCTCGAGCACGCGCTCGGACGTGACGACGCCGCGAAGCTCGCTGGAGCGTGGCCGGATCCGGAGGACTCGCCAAACGCGGGCCCGCTGTTCCGGATGGACTGGCTCACCAGCGAGCACGCGGATTGGCGTGAGGCGTATCTCGACGCGTTCCGTCGAGGCGGGTGGTTCGCCGGCGAGACGCCGCGACGATACCGGCCCGACGTGCTGTTCATTCCGCACAACGCGTACCACACGGACGAGATGGCACGCATCGCCGAGGAGATGCGGCATCGCAAGCACCGCGTGCTGTTCTGCGACATCACCGAGCACTACCACGACGAGGGCGCGCGCGCTCGGATGCGTGACCTCGATCTGCCCCATACGCCGTACGCTCCTGATCTGCTCGCACGCTTGCTCCCCGGATCGGTGTTCGTGATGAACGACTGGAGCGGCCCGCCGCACCAAGCCGTCGTGGACGCGCGGCGGTTGGGTATCCCGAGCCTCGCGCTCGTCGAGGGCGTGCAGGACTTTGAGGACACGCATCTGCCGAGCGAGCAGGGGCAGCGGCGCCCATATCGCCACGCGGAGACCGCGTTGCTGGTGGGATCCTTCGATCGGCGGTTCTTCGGCGACCATCCGGTGGAGATCACCGGGTCAACGCGCATCGAGGCCCTCGCGCACGAGCCGCGGCCGACCGCACGCGCGCGTCGGGCGGTCATCAACTCCAACTTCACCTACGGCGTGCACACCGACGCGCAGGCGGCTTGGGTCGCCGCCGCCGCGGGCGCGTGCGAGGACGCGGGCGTGGACTACGTCATCAGCCGACATCGCGCCGACGAGGGTGATTTCTCGGCGTACCCGATCTCCGAGCGGCCGCTCTATGACGAGCTCCGCGAGGCCGGCGTGCTGGTGAGCCGCTTCAGTGGTGTGCTCCTCGAGGCCATGGCGCTCGACACCCCGGTGATCTACTTCAACCCGCACGGCGAGCGGATGGCGACCTTCCAGCGGGCCGATGGCGCGTTTCCATCCCCAACCACGCGAGCGGCGCTGGGCGATGCCATTCGGTCGTTGCTCGAGGCCGACGGCGCCGACATCGCCGCGCGCCAACGCCCATTTCTCGCCGAGCGCGTCTCGATCGACCGCGACCGCCCGAGCTGGGAGCGCATCGCCGAGGCCATCGAACGCCGCTTATCGTTCGACTAGGCTGCTCGCCCTGGCCGTGCCGACCGATCATCTCTTGGAGATCACCATGTGTGCTCGATTCTTGCTCTCGCTGTGCCTGATGCTCGTCCCGGCCGGGTTGGCCGCCGCCGAAGACCACGAGGCCTCCACGTCGGCGGCCGCGGAGTTTGTGGAGCACCTCGACGAGCCGGTGGTCACGCACCACGTCGCTCGCATTCGAGGCGTGGACGTGCCGTACACCGCCACGGCCGGCACGATGCCGATCGTCGGAGATGACGGCGAGATCAAGGCGAGGATGTTCTTCATCGCCTATCAGCGCACGCGACTGTCCCACGAGGCGTGGGCCCGGCAGCGGGCCGAGCACGAGGCCCGCCACGGAACGCCCGATGGGTTCGAGTCCAACTCGCCCGATCCGCGCACACGTCCCGTCACCTTCTCGTTCAACGGCGGCCCCGGCTCGTCTTCTGTCTGGCTGCATCTGGGCATCTT
>JBCAXI010000228.1:0-4911 GCA_038534175.1 Planctomycetota bacterium
AGTACCGCAAGTACATCGAGAAGGACGCGGCGTTGGCGCGTCGTTTCCAGTCGATCGTGGTCGACCCGCCCAACAACGAGCAGGCCTTCGAGATCCTCAAGGGTCTGCGGGACCGGTACGAGCAGCACCACCGCGTGAAGATCACGGACGACGCGATCAAGGCGGCGGTGGAGCTGAGCGGTCGGTACATCACCGGTCGTGTGCAGCCGGACAAGTCGATCGATGTGATCGACGAGGCGGGCGCCCGCGTGCGGATCAAGAGCATGACCAAGCCGCCAAACCTGGCGGATCTCGAGGCGGACATCGAGCGGCTGAGCGTGGACAAGGACGAGGCCGTGAAGGCCGCGGACTACGAGCGCGCCGCCGAGCTGCGTGACCAGGCCGAGCAGCTGAAGCGAAAGAAGGAAGAGATCCAGAAGGAGTGGCGGACCAAGGCCCAGGAGACGGGCGGCGTGGTCGACGAGGAGATCATCGCCGAGGTGGTCAGCAAGATGACGGGCGTGCCGCTGCAGCGACTGGAGAAGGAGGAGGCCGCGCGTCTCCTGGATCTCGAGAAGGAGCTGCACAAGAAAGTCATCAGCCAAGAGGAAGCGATCAGGGCGGTGTCGAAGGCGATCCGTCGCGCCCGGGCCGGGCTGAAGGATCCGAAGCGTCCGATGGGCAGCTTCATCTTCGTGGGCCCGTCGGGCGTGGGCAAGACGCTGCTGAGCAAGGCGTTGGCCGAGTTCATGTTCGGGGACGAGGAGGCGCTGATCCACCTCGACATGTCCGAGTACATGGAGAAGCACAACGTCTCGCGTCTGGTCGGCGCGCCTCCCGGATACGTCGGGTACGAGGAGGGCGGCCAGCTCACCGAGCAGATCCGTCGCCGCCCGTACTCGGTGGTGCTGCTCGACGAGGTCGAGAAGGCGCACCCGGACGTGTTCAACATGCTGCTACAGATCATGGAAGAGGGGCGCCTGACCGACTCGTTCGGGCGGAACGTCGACTTCCGGAACACCGTGATGATCATGACGTCGAACATCGGCGCCGATCTGATCAAGGGCGGCGGCGGCTTCGGCTTCCAGAAGCGCACCGACGGCGTGGACTTCGACAACATCAAGTCGGTGCTGATGAAGGAGATCGAGCGGTTCTTCCGCCCGGAGTTCATCAACCGTCTCGACGACATCATCGTGTTCAAGCCGCTGACGCGCGAGGACCTCGACGAGATCGTCGAGTACGAGGTCGCGAAGATCACCAAGCGTCTCGAGGAGCAGGGCTTCGTGCTCGAGCTGGACGACACCTCGAAGACGTTCCTGATCGAGAAGGGATACAACCCCGACTTTGGCGCCCGCCCGCTCCGCCGAGCGATCGGTCAGCACATCGAGGATCCGCTCAGCGAGATGCTGCTCGCGGGCGAGTTGCACAACAAGCAGCTGATCAAGGTGCGCAAGGTCGACGGCGAGGAGCGTCTGGCGTTCGACCCGCAGGACGCGCCGCCGAAGGAAGAGCCGGAGACGGACTCGAGCGAAGAGGTCGAGTCGGCGGGCGCCGAGTCGTAGGCCCGGTCTTCCGATAACCCAGATCGAGCGAGCCGGCGTCCCTCGGGGTGCCGGTTTTTTGTGCGCCCGTTGGTTTGGGCGAGCGCGCCGGGATGCGCCGGGCGGGATTGCTCGATTTGGCGAGCGATCGGCGTGGTGGCTGGGCGAACGCCGCGAGTGGGTGTATCCGTTCGAGTGCGGGAGGGCCTCGGCCTGCCCGGCTTCGAGCACACGCGCCTTGGAACGGATCGCCGAGTAGGCGGGCGTTGTTGTGGTGCGCGAACAAGAGCGGAGGGCGCCGATGCGCACATGGATGGGTGGAACGTGCGGGCTCGGTGTGCTGGCGGCTCTGACGCTCTGCGCGGGCACGGCGTCGGCGCAGGTCGCCTCGCAGGTGTTCGCGATCGGGGACATCAAGACGACGGGGGCGGACGGGTCGCTCACGTCGGGCGACGCGTTCGCGGTGCTGGACACCGGGGGCGTGGACCTGAGCCGTGACTTCGTGGCGTGGCGCGTGCGGGCGAGTTGGTCGGTCGCGAGCGGCGGGCCGTTCTCGGCCGAGTCGCGTGTGTCGATGGGCGGACTCGCGGACGTAGCGCCGGTGAACGGCGAGACGACGACGTCGGCCCGGCCCGGGCTGGCGTTCGCGGGCGTGTTCCCGACGAGCGGCGTGCTGGGCCTGTCGAGCTACGACGTTCGATTCCGATCGGGCGTGTTCGGCGAGGCAAACTTTGACCGGGCGGCGGTGGAGTGGTTCACACGCGAGGATCTGCCGCGAACGCTGCGCGATCCTGGCACGCTGTCGGGTTCGGCGCCCGCGCAGTTCACGGATCTGGGCGCGGTGGGCGAGGCCGGCGGCGCGATGGTGCTGGACACGATCGGGTCGGGCTTCGACACGGCGATGGCGGTGTACGCGGCTGATGGCTCGCTGGTCGATCTGAACGATGACGCGGTGGGGATGGGTGGTTTGGAGAGCCGGTTGGACCTGTCGGGCGATGTCGAGATCGACTCGAGCGCCGGGCTGTCGATCGGCGGTTTGGGAGAGGGCACGTACTTCGTGGCGGTGTCGGAGTTCGACGCGGTGTTCGCCGAGGACTTCGACGTGGCGCCGCGACTCGAGGCCGGGGACGCGTTCGACGTGCGTCTGAATGTGAACGGCGTGTCTGGGACGCAGGCGATCGCGCTGGGGGCGAGCGAGGTGGCGTACTTCCGCTTTGAGGTTGTGCCGGCGCCGGCATCGCTGGCGGCGTTGGGCGTGGCGTGCCTCGGGGGGACGCGGCGTCGAAGGGCGGTTTGAGCGCGTCTCGTGTGACGCGCAATCTGCTGCGTCCAAAGCTTCGTAGAGATTAGTTCGGAGAACTGAGCCTCGGGTTGACGCCCGCGCTGTAGATCGGCGTGGGCGTCTTGCTGCGCGCGGCGTGCGGTGTCGTGCGGGGGCGTCGGAGGTGTGCGTGCGTTCTTGTTTGGGGGTCTGGGCGCCCGAACCGGGTAATGCGAGAAAGTGCGGTTCGCCGGAATGCCAAGAAATTTGCGGATTTTCGACCTGAAGGGCTTGAACTCCTGCGCCGCTTTGGTTTACTTGTTCTTGGCGGGACTCGAGACCCCGCCGAGAAGAAAGGGAACGACCGATTCGAGCTCTCGTGTGGAACCTTCTCTAGAGGCTCGATAGGTCAAGCGTTCCATTAGTCGGTTAGCAGCGTGATTGGACGATGTTCGTTCATGTGATCGCGTTGTGTCGTGGGCCGACGGGCGCACCGGTGTCATATGGCTTGGCATCGTCATCGAGTTGGGCGCGATCATTGCGCCATTAGAGAAGAGAGGTTCTTGAACCATGAAGTTTTCGAAGACCCTGAGTGTTGCGGCCCTCGCCGCTGCCGCCGGTGTGGCGACCGCCCAGTTCAACACGAACCTGGGCAACCTGGCCGTCACCGACGCTGGCATCAGCGTTGACCTCAACGGCGCCGGCATCCCCGCCGCCAACTACACGTCGTTCAGCGTGTCGACCGACTGGGTCGCTGGCGGCGGCAACCCGTTCTCCACGGAGAGCATCTGGGCGTTCACCGACGCCGCGTTTGCCCCGGGCGTGGATGACCCCGCGCTGTTCACCTTCTACGCCGATCCCGGCGTGTCCCCCGACGCCGTCGGCTCGGGCGACCCCGTCACGCTGACCTGGTCGGGCTTCCTCAGCCCGAACTACCAGGGCGGCGATCCGCTCTTCTTTAACGCTCTCCAGACCTTTGGCGGCTCGGACGCCACCTGGAACAACGTTGACATCACGCTCGGCTTTGACGCGATCACGGCTCCGGAGGCCATCGCCCTGGGCTCCAACCCGAACAGCATGACCAACGTGCCGCTCAACCAGGCCGAGATCACTTGGTTCACGTTCGACGTCGAGGACGGCGCCGGCGCGCTGGACTGGTCGATCTCGACCGACGGCTCCACCAACACCGGTGGTGCCTTTGGCGACGACGACACCGAGCTCGCCCTCTACGACGCGGCCGGCAACGTGATCGCGACCAACGACGACGAGGACTTCGGCGGCGGCATCCTGACCTCGCTCATCGAGAGCGGCGGCACGGGCGCGTTGGCCGACGGCACCTACTTCATCGCCGCCGGTGCGTTCAACAGCGTGTTCAACGACGCGTTCGACGCGACGTCGGACTCGACGGCTGTTGGTAACACCAAGCTCACGGTCAGCTTCGTCCCGGCTCCGGCCGCGGCCGCGATGCTCGGCCTCGGTGGCCTGGTTGCCACCCGTCGTCGCCGCTAAGGCGCCGATGACCATTCGCTCTGGCCGCACACGCTCTCTCAACTCTCTCCCGCGGCCTTTGCGAGTGGGCTCTCTCTAAGTGATTCGATGGGACACTCCCGCTCCCCGCGCTCAACGGCGCGGGGAGCGTCTTCCGAGCGGCTCGAGGCCGCTCAGCAGGGCCATCTTGTTGCGGCTTGCGTCGGCCACGCTCTCTCTCAACTCTCTCCCGCCGACGCGAGCGTTTCTCTCTCTCACGACTTGATGGGACACACATTGGCAGACCCGGGAGGACACGCCCGGGTCTGCTTTTTTTTTTGGATCGGGCCGAGCGGTCGCGGTCGAGCGCTTTTGGTGGGCGGGTGCTGGTGGATCGTGGTCGGGCGCCGATAGGCTTCTCGCATGCCCGTTCTGCTCCGCTGGCTGCTGAATCTCGGCCCTACGAACCCGATCGCGGTTCGGATCGTGCAGAACGCCTCGCGGCGTACCAAGCACCTGTACATGCGGACGGCCTATCTGCTCACGCTGGCGCTCGCGCTGCTGTGGCTGCTGTGGGCGAATGTGGGCGGCGGAAACCTGTCGTACATCGAGCTGGCGCAGGCCGGGGCGCGAAGCTTCACCTGGGGGGCCTACCTGCAGATC
>JBCAXI010000229.1:0-4904 GCA_038534175.1 Planctomycetota bacterium
GATGGCCCGATCGGGCCATCGAGGCAGGCCGACACGGGCACGGTGGCGCACGACGCGTTGCGTCGGTTTGCGGAGCGTTGGCGGGCCGCCGAGGCCGACGGCGAGCCGGCGCCGACCGAGTCGGATCTGCTCGCGATTGGTCGGGAGTCGTACTGGGCGCACGCGGGTGAGGCGTCGGTGGCGCCGCGGGACACGCTGGACCAGCTGGAGGCGTTGCTGCGCACGTACTGGCGTGAGCTGCACGACCCCGACGCGCAGATTCTCGAGGTCGAGCACGCGGTGAAGGTCGCCTATGAGCGCGATGGGCTTCGGCATACGCTCGACATGCGGCTCGATCGGCTCGACCGCATCGAGGGCGGCGTGCGGCTGGTGGACTACAAGACGGGCAGGCCCAAGGCGGACTACACCTCGCCCAAGCCGAGCGATCTGCAGATGGGGCTGTACGCGATGGCGATCGAGCAGGCGTTTCCCGACGCGGCAGGGCGGGCCGAGTACTGGCTGCTCGCCAGCGGCGAGCGCGGCTCGATCGAGCTGTCCGCGATCGACCTCGTCAAGGTGCGGGCCGCGATCGACGAGACGATCGATGGCGTGCTGGCCGGGCGGTTTGCGCGGGGCAAGCGATGCCGCGGCGAGTGCGTCGCCCTGCTCGGGGGTCGCGGGCTGCGGGCCGATGAGGCGCGCGGCGAGGCTTTGCTGGCGGCCGGAGGCGCTCAACCGGGCGCGAGTCCGATCGGTACACCATGATCGTGCGTGTCGCCTGCCGAGATGTTGAAAGGTCGGGGGCGCTGATGAGCGTGGCCGGCGTGATCGCGTCGTTCATGTCGTTCATGTCGGTCGCGACCGGGCAGTTGCCGCCCGGCCCGGCCGTGCTGCCGCGGTGCGGCTCGCCCGCGGAGGTCGCGACACTCGAGCGGCACGATGCGTTGGACCTATGGACGATGCGGCTGGTGAACGGCGTGGTCGTTCGGTGCCGAGCGATGGAGACCGATGGCTATCGCATCGTCGCGTCGATCGGGCTCGAGCCGGGCGATGAGGCGATGGCGGGCGCCGTGGCGGCGGGTTGGAACGCCGGCGAGGTCGGCTGCGACGATGCGACGCTCGATCGCGAGGCGCTCCGGGGGTTTCTTGATGTGTGGAGGTTGGAGCTGCGGGCGACGCACGCGCCCGACGCGCTGCGGCTGGAGGTCAAGAGCGACTGGTTCATCTCGGTGGCGCCAGCGTGTGAGCTGCTGTCGCTGATGCTGCTGGAGCCCAGGCTCGACGCGTCGTCGATCGCGACGTGGCGCGAGGAGCGCCTCGCGCTCTCTGGCGTGGACCAGGAGGACACGGTGTCGGTGTTCTGGCGCGCGTGGGATCGGGCGGCGATGCCGGAGGGCGCGCGTCGGTTCGGGCCCATGGATCGAGACGAGCTCGCGTCGATCGATGTCGCGTCGGTGCGGGCGTGGCTGCGGACGCGGCTTGCTTCGGCGCCGATCGAGATCACCATGGCGGGCGAGGTGAACGCCCTGCTGGACTATCGCGCGGTGTTCGATCCGTTCCGCGTGTCGCTCGGCGGGCTGGAGGCGCGCCCGGTGCCGACGCCCGATCGTCGATCCGCCTGGCGGCTGGATCCGCGCCCAAAGGGGCCGATCGAGATCGTCCAGCGCGCGTCGCGCGGGCCAGCGTTGGTCGCGGTGGGGTTCCACGCGCCCTCGGGTGATGATCTGCGCGATCCCGCCAAGCACGACGAGTTTCGTCGCATGGTCATGGCGATGGAGGTACTGTCGGAGCGATTGCCGAAGGCGCTGCGCGAGGCGGGCGTCGAGGCGCGGCTGGAGCAGTCGCGTCCGGTGTACTACGAGGCCCGGAGCGGTGTGGCGGCGACGGGGGTGATGTGGGCGATCGCCGGGGGCGCCGCGGGCTCGAGCGGGCCGGCCGCCGAGGCGATGTGGCGCACGATCGACGAGCTGGCGAGGACCGGCCCGACGCCAGAGGAACTCGATGCCGCGGTCGCGGCGCAGGAGGCGGTGCGGGCCGCGGACGGCGAGCCGGTTCGGGTGTGGTCGACGATTCTCGACGGCGCCGACGGACGCGGGCTCTCGCTCGATCGGGTGGCGTCGTTGTCACAAGCGATGCGTTCGGTGACGCCCGAGGAAGTGCGCGACGCGCTGCGGGCGTGGACGGCGCCGTCGCGGCGGTTCACGGTGCGCGTCGAGCCGGAGTGAGGACGCACGACAGCTCCATGTGCGGGTCGGAGAACCGTGCCAAATAGAAGTGATCTGCCGGGCGTGATCAGCCGAGCGCGGCGGCACCGGAGATGATCTCGGTCAGCTCGGTGGTGATCTGGGCCTGGCGGGCGCGGTTGTACTCGCGCTGCAGGTTCTTGCCCATCTTCGCGGCGTTATCCGTCGCGGACTTCATCGCGACCATGCGGGCCACGTGCTCGGAGACCACTGAGTCGTTGAACGCCTGGAAGAGCACCGCCTTGACTGCGGCGGGCAGCAGCGTGTCCAAGAGCTCGGCCGCGGAGGGGCTGAACTCGAACTCGGCCTTCGGGCCCGAGGCCTCCTCGGCGTCGCGTTCTTCCTCGGGCGCCGAGAAGGGAATCAGCGGGGCGATCGTCGCCTGCTGCTTGCCGGCGGAGATGTACTTGGTGTAGACGATGCTCACGCCCGAGATCTCGCCCGCGGCATAGCGGTCGATGTAGCTCTGGGCGAGCGGCTGGACCTGCTCGTAGGTGGGCTCATCACCGAGGTCGTGGAACTCGCTGACGGGGATGCCGTTGAACCGGAAGACGCCGAGGCCCTTCTTGCCGACGAGCTCGACGAGGCCGTCGTTCATTTCTTCGGAGCGGACATAGGCGAGGGCCTTGCGGAGAATGGCGCCGTTGAACGGGCCGCAGAGCCCTCGGTTGGAGGTCATGACAAGGGCGAGGTGGGGGGCGTCGGAGTTGGACGCCTGGAGCAGCGGGTGGGAGGCGCCGTCGCCCGCGCCCTCGGCGAGCTGTGCGACGAGGTGGAAGAGCGCCTCGGTGTAGGGCTGGCTCGCCACGGCCCGCTGCTGGGCAGCAGAGAACTTCGCGGTGGCGATCATCTGCATCGTCCGCGTGATGCGGCGGATGTTGCCGACGGCCTTCATGCGCTTCTTGATTTCGCGAGATTTGCCCATGGGACGCCAGTGTAGGCCCGGCGCCTGGCTGGTTTCGCCTCCACCGGTCCCACCCTGGCGCGTTCCGAGGCGTCGGCTCTATCGCGGCGTGGGCGGCGCCGGCCTGCTCGCGGACCCGTGCCCAGGTCCGCTCGCCGATCTGGAGGCTGGGCGGTCGATCGGGCGTTTCTCGGTGCTCGACCCGAGCGGGAACGGCGAGCACAGGGGCGTGGGGCCCACGTCGTCGTGCGAGGCGGGAGTGGTGGGGTCGGGCGTGGGGTCGGCGTCGGGGCGGTCGGGCACGAGATGGCTCCCCTCGAGCTAGACGGAGGTCCTACCGGGATCGGCGGGAAGACCGGCTCCATCCAGTACGAGGCCGTCGAACGCCAGGTTCATCGCCCCGGGGAGATCGGCATCGGTCGTCGCGTGGGCGACGTCGTGACTCATATGGACGAACCAGCTTCGCGCCGCGCCGATCTGGTGGGCCATCGAGGTCGCCTGCCCGATGGTGAGGTGCGTGGGGTGTTTGCGATGGCGTAGGGCGTCGAGGACGAGGGTCTGGACGCCACGGAAGGCCGGCCAGGTCTCCGGGGGCACGCCGCTGACGTCGGTGCAGTAGGCCAGGGGGAGCAAGCCCTGGGCGGCCGGTAACTCGGACTCGATCTTGAACCCGAGGATGGGCAGGCGCCCGTGCAGCAGCCGCAGGGGCGTGACGCGCAGGCCCCATAGCTTGATCGGCGTCTCGGACTCGATCAGCCGCGGAATCAGCGTGGCGACGAAGCTGTCGTTGACGTTGTTCTGTCGATCGAAGATGTGCTGGTAGACGCGCTTGAGCGCGTCCATGGTGCGCGCCTCGGCCCAGATGTCGACGGGCGCTTGCATCACAACGTTGAATCGCCGCACCTCGTCGAGGCCGAACGTGTGGTCGACGTGGTTGTGCGTGAAGAGGATCGCGTCGCAGCGCTGCAGGTCGGCGCGCAGGGCCTGCTGGCGCAGATCGGGCCCGGCGTCGAGCAGCAGCGTGCGCGCTTGGCCGGTTGGGTCGGTCCACTCGAGGGCCGCGCTGGTGCGCAGACGCCGGTCACGCGGGTCGTCGGACGTGCACACCGCGCAGTCGCAGCCGATGCTGGGAACGCCCGCCGAAGTGCCGGTGCCGAGGAAGGTGAAGCGCACTGAAGAGGGTAGAGGCAGTCAGGCAGTAAAGGGGGCAATCAAGGGAGGTTGATGGAGGCGCCCGGGTCGATCGCTTTGACCTCGATGCCGTCGGGGTTAAATCTGGAGACGTCGATCTCGATCGGGGGCCAGGTGTTGTAGTGGCAGGGGATGGCGACCTTGGCGCCGACGAGTTCGGCGGCCTTGGTCGCGTGCTCGGGGCCCATGGTGAAGCGGTCGCCGATGGGCAGGATCGCGACATCGGGCTGGTAGAGCTCGCCGATGAGCCTCATGTCCCCGAACAGCGCGGTGTCGCCGGCGTGGTAGAGGGTGACGCCGTCGATTTCGATCACGGCGCCGCAGGGCATGCCCATGTAGCGCCCCTCGTAGCTTGACGAGTGCAACGCCTGCGTCAGTGCGACAAAGCCGAAGTCGGTGCTGACCTGGCCGCCGGGGTTCATCGGCTCGGTGTGCGGGTGGCCCTTCTCGTTGAAGTAGTTGCAGATCTCGAAGGCCGCGAAGAGGGGCGCGCCGGTGCGCATCGCGATCGGAAGCGCGTCTCCGAGGTGGTCGGCGTGCCCGTGCGTCAGCACGAGGTGCGTGCAGCGGATCTCGTCCGGCTGGAA
>JBCAXI010000230.1:0-4899 GCA_038534175.1 Planctomycetota bacterium
AGTCCCGCCCGTCCGACCGCTCACGCATCACCGCGTTCCACGACGAGCCCGACTCGAACCACACGTCGAGGATGTCACGCCCCTTGGTGAGCGTCGAGAGGTCAACGCCCGTCGGCGCGTCCGGGTCGCTCGCCGGGTCGTAGTCGCCCAGCAGATCCGCCGCGGACTTCTCGAACCACGCGTGCGAGCCCCATGCACGCATCGACCGCGCAACCGCGCGTGTCGAGGCGGCCGTCATCAGCACGTCACCGCTCGGCGTGAAGAACGCCGGGATCGGCAGCCCCCACGCGCGCTGGCGGCTGATGCACCAATCTGGACGCGACTCGAGCATGCCGCGCAAACGGTTGCGTCCCCAGCCGGGCACGAACCGCACGCCGTCCTCGGTCGAGTCCATCGCCAAGTCGCGCAGCGACTTCCCGTCTCGCTTTGTGGGCGTGTCCACACCCACGAACCACTGCTCGGTGCACCGGAAGATGACCGGCGTCTTCGAACGCCAATCGTGCGGGTAGGAGTGGTCGAATCGGTGCGCGTAGAACAGGTGCCCGCTGTCCTCCAGCCGCTCGGCGATCTCTGCGTTCGCCTCGAAGATGTTGCGCCCCGCCAGCCACGTCGGCGCGGTGTCGTCGTACGAGCCGTCCGCGAGCACGGGGCAGTAGATCGGGAGCGATTCACGCAGGCCCGTCTGGTAGTCCTCGGTGCCGTGACCGGGCGCGGTGTGCACCAGGCCCGTGCCGTCCTCCAGCGTGACGTAGTCCGCGGCGACGACCGTGAACACCCTCGTGATGTCGCCCGCCTGAGCGCGCCGGAAGTCGGGCGCATCGCTCCGCAGCGGCGAGTGGTAGCGCAGCCCGAGCAACGCCTCGCCCGGCGCGGTGGCCATCACCTCGACGTCCTCGGCCTTGCCCATCTTCGTGACACGCTCCAGCAAATCCTCGGCCACGATCGTCACGCTGCCGTCCACCCGCGCCAGCGCGTACGTGAACTCCGTGTTCACCGCGATCGCCAGATTCGCCGGCAGCGTCCAGGGCGTGGTCGTCCAAATCATCAGAGAGGGCGTCGGCTCCGGACGGGTGTCGCCCGCGAGCCCGAACGCCGCGTACGCGTGGCGGGCGCTCTCGCACTCAAAGTCCACGTAGACCGACAGGTCCTCGCGTTGCTGGTACTCCAACTCAGCGTCGGCCAACGCCGTCTCGTTCGCGACCGACCAGTGCACCGGCTTGAGCGCGCGATACACGAGCCCCTGCTCGACCAGCTCGGCGAGCACCTCCAACGTCGCGCCCTCGTACGCGGGGTGCAGCGTCAGGTACGGGTCCTCGTAATCGCCCAGTGTGAGCAGCCGCTGCATCTGTCCCATCTGCAGCTTGACCTGTGAGTTCGCGTACTTCTCGCACTCGCGACGGATCGCCAGCCGACGCGTGTCGTCGGGCAGATCGTTGAGCTTGGCGAGCTTGCCCGACGCGTCGAGGTCTTGCACGACCTTGTGCTCGATCGGCAGGCCGTGGCAGTCCCATCCGGGCACGTACGGCACGTCCAGGCCCATCATCCCGCGCGACCGAACCACGAAGTCCTTGAGGCTCTTGTTGAGCAGGTGCCCCAGGTGCAGCGAGCCGTTCGCGTAAGGCGGGCCGTCGTGGAACACGAACCGCGCCTCGCCGCTCCTCGCCTCACGTAGCCGCTGGTACAGCCCGGCGGACGCCCAGCGCTTGAGCGACGCCGGCTCGTTCTGCACGAGGTTGGCCTTCATCGGAAAGGAGGTCTTGGGCAGGTTCAGCGTCTTGCGGTAGGGCGACTTCTCTTTGCCCGACTTCGGGCGCTCGCCCGTCTGCTGGCTCATGGCACAAACTCCCCCCAGCGGACACCGCTGGGCCTGGGACTCGGATCGATCGGAACGATGGTAGATGGGTTCGGCGACGTTCTCGCCGCCGCACAAACGCGACCGCGGCCCCGGCCAGGCGCGGATCGATCAGCGACCGCGGCCCCGGCGGGGCGAGGTAATTCGACGTATGGAGATCGTTAGATCGGGTCGCACGACGAGAACACTAGGTCCGCCGGGCCACCCGCAGCGGTCAGGAACGGGCCGTCTCGAAAATCGTCTGCGTCCGCAGCACCAGGCCGCCCTGGGCGAGCAGGTGGAACGACTGGACGTGCACCTCGGTGTTGAACTGCTGGCAATCGAGCATCGACAGATTTCGCCCGTGCTCATCGTCCCATCGGTGCACCAGCGAGTCGTTCGACAGCGCATGCCGGTTCATCTCGTCGAACGTCGCGATGTAGAGATTCTCGCTCAGGGTCTCGGTCTGGACCGTGGAGAGATAGGTCACCCCGTGGGGCTCGAAGGCGTGCTCGTAGTCGCGCTCGCCGGCGCAGAACGCCGCCGAGATCACCCCGTGCGTCGGCAGATCCCGCTCTTGCGGCGTCACCAGCTCGCACGAGCAGTGCTCCCGCTGGCCGAACCGGAGCATGTGTGAGCCAGGCATGATCCAGGTCTCGAGCTCGTAGTCGCCGTGACGCTCCACGCGACGCCCGTTGAGCTCGAACAGCTCGGGGTGCAACGCTCGGTTGTACAAGATGATCTGGTAATTTTGAAGACAGGTCGACTTGGCGGGCACGCTCATGAGCGGGTCTTCCCATGATTGGAGGGGTCTCGCCGGTCTCGCTCAGGTGGTCAGCCGAGGAGCGCCGGTGAAGCGGCTGCAAACATAGACCAGCACCCGCGCCATCTCCAAGCACTTCGTCGGAAACAATGGCACGTCTGGGGGCTTGTCCATATGACGTGTCGATGATATAGTGGTTGGTTAGCCTTGTGGTACTAATTGTTGTGGATTGACAGGTTTTGCACCTCAATCCGCGGGCCATCCAGACCCAATCCACCTCTTTCGGCGGCCTGCAGCGCATGACTCGCGGCCTTGCCCAGCTTGCTCGCCTGCCCATTCGAGACCAGCTCGCCGCGATCGACGCCACGCTTGCCGCCAGTTCTGGCGGGCTCCCCAACAGCCGACCCAACACCGACCCCAAAGCCGCACCGAGCCGCGCGTTGCTTGAAGAGGCCGAGGCGCTGTTACACGTCCTTCTCGATCTCGCCGCCAAGGCTCGATCGGCTCGCCATCGCGATCGCGCGCTAGGGATCATCGCGACCCACTGGCGCCGAGCCCCGAGTTCCCTTCGCAAAGCCACGGCCGCGCTCGCCCAAAGCGCCTGGCCCAGCGCTCTGTCGCACACCGATGATCCCGCGCTTCGCGCGGTAGCCGTATTCGAGTCGACCGCCGATCCGAGTCTGACGTCGCTTGTTCTCGTGTGCCTCGAGCGCGACGACACGCGATTGCAACGCTTGGCAGGCCGATCGCTCGTGATGGCCGCCGAACTGGCCTCCGGCTGTCCGGGCCTCGCCAGCGAGCGCGTCCACGACGCGCTGGCGCCGGTCGGCGAAGACGCGTTCGAATCGGAGACGCGCACCGTGTCCGGGGTCCGTGCCGTCGCCGACGCGGCTTGGTCTGACCACGGGCCGCGCGTTCCGGGCGTCATGCTCGCCGCGGCCATCATCCTCGCCCGTCCCGATTGGCCTCGCGCCTCGTGGCCCGATCTGGATCGGCTCCGCCGCCTGCTCGCCGAGCCGCAGCACGACGCCTCGGCCGGTCTTCGTCGTGTGATTCGCCGATCGCCATTGCCCATGGTGCGTGCGCTGGCGTGGCGATGCCTGCCGATCGAGGGCGTCCGCGTTGCCTCGGCCGATCGCCTCGCCCTCGCCGAATCGCCCGAGGAGCACCGCGCCGTGCTCAACGCTTGGTGGCTGGGCCTTCGACCCGCGCGCCAGCGACCGCTTCGCCTGCTCGCCCAGTCGCTGCAATCCACCGCCAGCCATCCACCCGTGCTCGGGGGCCAACCTTCAGACGAGCGCGCGCCCGACCATCACGAGGCCGTCGTCGGCGTGATCCACTGGACACGATGGATCCACGCCCCCGCCGACGAGCGCGATCGGACGCTCGAGCCGTTGCTCACCCATCCAAGCCGTCGCGTGCGCATGCACCTCGCCCACGCGGGCCCGCGTGGCGCGCAGCGAGACCTCGCGTTCGATGCGTCGCCGAGCATCGCCCGCCTCGCGTTCCACCGTTGGTCGTCGATCGGTGTCGACGCCCGTCCCGATCGCGCGACCCTGCGAGGCCTGGCCGCCTCTGCAGCACCCGCGATCCGATCGGCCGCTTGCCGAGAGCTCGACCGCGCCGATCCCTTCGAGTCGACCAACGCTCCCGCGCGTCTCGAACTCGCGAGGCGTCTCGGCGTGGATCGAGCCCGCACGCTCGAGCTCATCGCCGACGCGATCAACTCCGAGCGGGCGCCCGTCGCCCTCGCGCACGTGCGTGCCCTTGCGCTGCAACCCGAGCTGGACGACGCGCTCGTTCGCGCGAGCACCTCGTCCGATGCACGCGTCGCCGCCACCGCGGCTCGGCTTCTGTCACGCGTTGCAAGCAGAGAAGCTGCGGCCCGTCTGCGAGACTGCGCGGCATCCGGTGTCCCGCGCCTCAGAGCCAACGCCGTCGAGGCGCTCGCGGAGCTCGACCGCCGCGAGCGTCGTCCGGTGGGCGAGGCCTATACGATCGCCATCGAGCTAAAGGAAGACGACGCCCACCGCGTTCGTGCCAACGCGATCCGCGCGCTCATTGAGGGCGCCGTGCTCGAGACCGGCACACGGCCTTCGTACGACCACGCGGGCGTCGAGGCGTTGACGCTCATGCTTTCCGACGATCGTCCCACGCACCGCACCGCCGCCGCATGGGTCGCCCAGCGATGCGCCCGAGGCCTCACGCCGCGTCGCTTCGGCGCGAACATCGAGATCGTTCGGCGATCCCTCGACCATCTCGCCCGCAGCGAGCCGGATGAGCACGTCCGGCACGCCGGACGTGC
>JBCAXI010000231.1:0-4892 GCA_038534175.1 Planctomycetota bacterium
TCGCACGCCGAGGCGCCGCTCTCGAGCTCGGCGGCCCGGCGTTGGTCGGCCTCCATCCGCTCCGAGAGTTCGGCAATGGAGCGCTCGGCCATCTCGATGCGTTGCGCCGCGGCCTCGGCGGCGTGCGCCGCGGCCTGCCGCTCGGCGTCGATCGCACGCCGAGCCTCGACCGCGTCGTGACGCGCCAGCTCGGCCTCTTGCTTCTCATGCTCGACCGCCGCCAACGCACGCTGCGCCTCGTCTCGCTCCTCGCTCAGCTTGTTGAGCCGTGACGTGAGCCCGTCCAGACGCTGACGCAGCTCGTCGTATTGGTCGAACGCCAACGCGAGCCGGTTGGCCTTGTACTCGGCGTCCAAGGCCTGGAACTGACGCGCCTTGGCGGCCTGCCCCTTCACGATCCGGAGCCGACGCTCGGTCGACTCCAGGTTGTCGCGCAGCGATCGCAGGTTGTCCTGCGATCGATCGAGCTTGCGCTGGGCCTCGACGCGGCGCTGGCGATACTTGGCGATGCCGGCGGCCTCTTCGAGGATGCCGCGACGCTCCTGCGGGCTCGCCAGCAGCATGCGGTCGACCTTGCCCTGCTCGATGATCGAGTAGGCGTCGGCGCCGATGCCGGTATCGAGAAACAGATCGCGGATGTCGCGGAGACGCGCCTTCTTGCCGTTGATCAGGTACTGGCTCGTGCCGTCGCGGTGGAGTCGTCGCTCGACCTGCACCTCGTCGGCCTCGATCGGCAGCCCGCGACGCCGACGATCCGCGCGCACCCGCTCGGCTTCCTCTTCCGTCGCGTCGTCGTCGGCGAATTCTTCAGTCTGGCCCTGGAGGATGTCCTCGGCCTCGGCGCCCTCATCGAGCACCGGGTTGTGGAACGTCAGCATCACGCTGGCCATGCCCGAGGGCGATCGGCCCGCCGAGCCAGCGAAGATGACGTCGATCATCTCCTTGCCTCGGAGGCTCTTGCTGGAGCGCTCGCCGAGCACCCACTTGATGGCGTCGACCACGTTGCTCTTGCCGCAGCCGTTGGGGCCGACGATGCCCGTGACGGCGTCGTCGAACGCAAACTCGGTCTTGTCGGCGAATGATTTGAAGCCCTGGAGTGTCAGGCCGGCGAGCCGCATGGCAACCTCCTTGTTGCTCGGCGCTCATCAAAGCGGGACGTCATGCTCGAACGACCCGGCGGAGGCGAGGTGATGGGGCTTCCTGCCCCGATCGCACACGATACCGAGCCACGCCGATTCCGCCAGTTGAGCCGTGTCTCGATCACCCGCGCGCTCATCCACCGGCGTTGGCTTGCAGCGGCCCACGGTCGATCGGCACGACCAGCGGCCTCGGGGCCGGGTCGCCATCCTCCCGACGGTCGCGCGGGGTCTCGGGAGCCTCGAACAGGATGATCTCCTCATCGTTCGCCGACTCGGGCCGCTCCTCGACGAACGTCGCGCGTCCAGCGCTGAGCAAATCGGCCAGCAGCCGGTCACGCTCGGTCGCGAAGGCCGCGTTGGTGCCGCCGTCCTCGTACACCGCGTACAGCGCGCCCACGACCTCCGCGTAGCTCAGGTTCAGCCCCTGGCCCAGCCCCGGGCCGGCGGTGGGGCGTTCGGGCCGCGGCTCGTGGGCCATCAGCCGGACCAGCGGCTCGATCCGCGGCGGCACCGTCTCGGTCGTCGTCGAGCCCGTCCGGTGGTCGCGGTAGAACACACGAATCACCTCGTCGCTCGGCGAGTCCGACGCCAGCATCAGGCGGTCCGACCACGCCGACACAAACGACGGACGCTCGAGCTTGAGGTCGCTCCCAAAGAGCACGATCCGCGGCAGACCCTGCTGCGTGACATAGATCAACGGGTCGCCGTACGGCGCCCGGTCGAGCACGAACTTGTTCTCCACGACCCGGCGTTGGATCCCCTGGATTGTGCCCGCGGGCAGGAACGCTCGCGAACGAGCGCGCAGCGCATCGATCGGAGCTCCGGAGTTGCGACCCGCGTAGCCCTGCGAGCGGGCGAGGCGCCCGAACTCGGCCCGCTCGGCCCGCTCGGCGAGCGCCTCGTACGCCGCGATGCGGATCGTCAGCTCCGACTCGGCGAGCAGATTTTTCAGCGCGAGGTCGATCTCGGGCCCGCCCCGCGACTGCCCGAGCATGCGCACCGCGGTGGAGCGCACGGGGCTGTTCTCGTCCTGGGCCGTCTGCAGCAGGTAGGGCGTGGCTCGGGCGTCGCCGAGCTTCACACCCGCGTCGAGCGCCGCCAGCCTCGGCGCGGCCTCGGGGACGTCGTACACGTCACGCAAGAACGGCACCGCCGGCTCGCCCACCGCCTGGATCGACCAGCTCAGCTCCTCGGCGAGCTGCGGCTGCTCACGCAACGCGGAAACGTACCGACGCGCGAGCTCTTCCGGGAACGACTGGTTGATGTGCAGGTGCTCCACGATCTTCAAGAAGTCGTTGGGGCGCTCCTGATAGCGCGCGGGGATGGTCAGCCCGATGTTCTCGCCGTCGCGTCCGCGGGCGATCGGGCCGCGATCGCCGGGCCCCTCGGGGAATCGGCCATTGATCGCCGAGGCGATCGTGCGCACACGCGCGTGCGAGGGCGTGTCGAGCGTCACGAGCAGCTCGAGCGGGTCGGTGACGGCGCCGCCATCGAGCACGCGGCCGACCACCGACGTCGTGCCGCGAGCGCTGCGGCCTGGCTCGATGAACGGGTTCACGAAGATGTTGCCCCGCGCCTCGGCGAGTTGAACGGTCTGGTAGCCGCCGAAGGTCTGCGCCTGCCCAATGCGCAGCTCGGTCGTCCACAAGCGTCCGCCCTCGAGCGAGGTCGCGTTGAGTGCGCGCGCGTAGACATCGAACGTCATGTCCTGGGGCGCGCCGGGCGGAATGACCGCCTGCACCAGCACGACCGCCGTGTTGGGATCGCGCAGCAGCTCTTGCGGGCTCAACCCGGCGATCAGGCTGTTGGGGTTGTCGTTGGCCCGCGACACGCCCTGCAGGCCCATGACGCGCTCCATGTGTCCCGCGACCGCCTCGGGCAGCGGGCCGCCGCCGGCGCCGTTGAGACCCACGACCAGCCCGTAGCCCGAGACCAGCGTGGGCTGCGTGCCGCTGATCGTCGCCATCTGCCCGATGGTCCCGCTCAGCGCGGCCGGCCCGGGGGCGACGCTCGGCGTGACGCTTCGCGGGCGGCGCTTCGAGCTCGACCCGCACGCGGTCAGGAACAGCGACGCGCCCAACGCCGCGAGCGTGAGGCAGGACGTCAGAACCAATGGGCGACAACACGGCGATGTGGGCATGGATTGGGCTCTCGTGTGGCTGAGCGTGCCCCGGGGTGGGCGGGACGACATGCGGAGGCCAAGGGGTGGACGGGCAGACCACGACACGGCGGCCCCCGCCCCCGCCCCGATCCGCGCTCCCCGCGCGCCAGCGGAACCATATGTCTCGCGTGCCGACACCAACGGTGGAAAAGCGCACGTCGGCTCAATGACACCGCCCGACGGCCTGTTGACAGCCGTTCAACAGTGATCGGTCTTTATTTGGATTCAACCGCCGCTGGCGGGCGCGTCAGGGGCGGTTTGAAAATGTGCATTCGATGTCGTCAAGCGTGGAGAACGTTGGGACGATCTGTGAATACCACATCTTGGGGTCGTCTGCCCGAAATAGGTGATTGGCTACTACATCATGGGATGTGACGAGATTTCTGTGAGATCACTTGAGGCGCAAGCGCCTGTGGTTCAACAAGTTCGGCGCAGGTGACAAGCTATGCACCGCAATCATACGAGGTTTTGGGGCTGCGACCCATTGAACCCACGACAGATTGTGGTAGCCTTCGCTCCGCCGATTGGGGAAATCCCAGTCGGCGGGCCGAGTCTGTTCGCTCGGCCTTGCAGGACGCTTTCTGAACGGCACGGAGTGCTACGTTAGGATATTGAACGGTATCATGCTCGGCGGCGGAGGTCCGACCGGGCAGTTTGGCGTGCGACGGCCCGGTGGAGGGCCCGAGCCGGTGAGCGGGCGGCCCTGCGGCCTCTCGCCCCCGATCGCGCCAGATGGGAGTGGCCACGGTGGGCATTCTGGCTGACACACAGATCCGCGAGCTCGTCTCCATCGAGCCCTTCGCGGACAACGAGAAGCGCGCGGGGCACATCTCCTACGGCGTGTCGAGCTACGGCTACGACGTGCGCGTGGGCTCGCGGTTCAAGATCTTCACGCCCACGCCGCGGACCGGCGGCGTGACGGTCGTCGACCCCAAGGCGTTCAGCGACGACCTGTTCGTCGAGATCGACACCGACGACCTGGACGTGGACCACATCATCATCCCGCCGAACAGCTTCGCGCTGTGCGAGACGGTCGAGACGATCGAGGTGCCGCGGGACGTGCTGGTGGTGTGCGTGGGCAAGAGCACGTACGCGCGGTGCGGGCTGATCGTGAACGTGACGCCGCTGGAGCCGGAGTGGCGCGGCAAGGTGACGCTGGAGATCAGCAACACGACGCCGCTGCCGGCGCGGATCTACGCGAACGAGGGGATCGCGCAGTTCCTGTTCTTCCGCGGCGAGCGCGTGTGTGGGGTTTCGTACGCAGATAAGGGCGGCAAGTACCAAGACCAAGGTGGTCTGACTTTGCCGAGGGTGGACTGATGAACACGATTATTCGTATTGGTGTGATTGCTGTTGGAACCTCTCTTGGTGCTTGTTCAGCCCCAATCTCATCGACTTCGTTGGATTCGGAGGGGGTCAATTCGACGAATAGCTCGCAGAACAGTCTTCACATGCGCCGTAGTCCTGATGGCGTGATGACTGTCTCAACAAACTCCAAAGACAGCTATTCGATGATGCATTCGTCATCTGACGGCATACAGGTTGTTTCTCCTGGTTCGAGCCACCTTGTCGTGCTTGATCTCGAGTCAATG
>JBCAXI010000232.1:0-4857 GCA_038534175.1 Planctomycetota bacterium
CCTTCACACGCTTGAGGTTGTGGAACAGACGCTCGCGGTCCACCCAAAGGTCGCGGATGATCGGGAACTTGCTCATCGGCTCGAGCGTGATCGTGTCGCCCTCGCTCGGGGCGTACTCATCCATCAGGCACGAGCAAGACTGACGCACCGAGCCGTTGATCACCATCGTGCAGGCGCCGCACACCTCCTCCAGGCAGCCCGAGTCCCAGACCGGCGGCGTCGTGACCGTGCCATCGCTCGTCACCGGGTTGCGAGCGATCTGCTGCAGCACCGAGATCACATTGGCGCCGCGCTCCACCTTCACCTCGAACTGCTCCCAGCGGGTCGGGCGGCCCGGTCCATCGCAGCGCAGGATGCGCACGCGAATAGTTCGCCCGGGTTCGGCCTTGCCGCGGTTCTCGCGGCGCTCGTTCTCGCTCGGCACATGCACGTCGGCCACCATGGGTCGGTCTCCGTTCCTTTGGGGGCTCGTCAGCTCGACGAGGCCACGGGCTCGGGCGCCACGTCCTTGGTCTTCTTCGATTCCACCGCACCGTACGTCCGCGGACGCGGCTTCACCAGCGAGGTATCCACGTCGCGATACGACACGTGGTGCGGGTCGGACTCGTCCGGGCGATACTCCGCGACTGTCGTCTTGAGGAAGTTGTCGTCATCCCGCTCGGGGTAGTCGAGCCGATAGTGCGATCCGCGGGACTCCTTGCGGAGCAGGCTCGTCTTGGCGATCGACTCGGCCAGAATCAACATGTCGCCCGTCGCTCGAGCGAACGAGAGCGCCTGGTTCGACCACGCCGCGGCATCGCCCAGTTGCACGCGCCCGTACCGCTCACGCAGCTCGCCCACCTTCTCCAGGCACTGCTGCAGACGCTCCTCGGTCTTCACGACCGTGCACGCCGCGGTCATCTCGGCACCGAGCTCGCGGGCGATCTGGTACGGATTGGTCTGCGGGTCCGGCGCCGAGCCACCGGTGCCGCTGCCGATAAGCGACTTGGCTTTGTCCTCTTCCTGCGTGACCGCGGCCTCATAGACGCCCGCGTCGATCTCGCCGACCGGGGCCTGCTCACGCACGAAGTTGACGACAGACATCCCGCAGTAAAGGCCCTCGAAGATGCACGAGAGCAGCGCGTTGGCACCCAGGCGAGTGGCACCGTGGTACGCGAAATTTACCTCGCCAAAGGCGTACAGCCCGTCGATGTTCGTCATCGAGTTCTTGGGGGCTCCCAGCCGCATGCCGTGGCCCGACTCCGCGTCGACCGGCGCCGACGCCCCCGGCTTGTGCACGCCCTTGGGCGTCTTGGGCTTGTAGTTGCCCCGCTCGTAGGTCGTCCACATCCCGCCCATGCTGTAGTGCACCGCGGGGAAGATCTTCATGGGCGTCTCGCGCGGGTCGTCGCCGGCGAACTTCTCGTAGATCTCGAGAATCGCGCCGAGCTTGCGATCCAGGTACTCGCGCGGCTTGTGCGTCAGATCGAGGTAGACCTGGTTCTCGCCGCCGATGCCCATGTGCTGGTTCACGCAAACGTCGAAGATCTCTCGGGTCGCGATGTCGCGCGGCACGAGGTTGCCGTACGCCGGGTACTTCTCTTCCAAGAAGTACCACCGCTCGTCCTCGGGAATCTGACGCGGGTCGCGCCCGTCGCCCTGCGTGCGCGGCACCCAGACACGCCCGCCCTCGCCGCGGGCCGACTCCGACATCAATCGGCACTTGTCAGCGCCCGGGATCGCGGTCGGGTGGACCTGGATCATCTCGCCGTTGCCGTACCACGCGCCGGCCTGATAGCAGCGGCTTGCGGCGCCGCCCGTGCAGATCACCGAGTTCGTCGACTGGCCAAACACAAGCCCGCACCCGCCCGTGGCCATCACAACCGCGTCGGCCCGGAACGAGCGAATCTGCATCGTGCGCATGTCCTGGGCCACGATGCCCACGCACCGGCGATTCTTGCCCTCGCCCTCGACGATCGGCCTCAAGAACTCCCAGAACTCGTACTTGTTGACCTTGCCCTCGGCCTCGTAGCGGCGCGTCTGCTCATCGAGGGCGTACAGCAGCTGCTGCCCCGTCGAGGCCCCCGAGAAATGCGTCCGCTTGAACAGCGAGCCACCGAAGAGACGCAGGTCACGGAACCCCTCGCTCGTCCGGTTGAACGGCACGCCCATGCGATCGAGCAGATCGATCACCTTGGGCGCGAAGTTGGTCATCTCGAGCACGGGCGGCTGGTCGGCGAGGTAGTCGCCGCCGTAGATCGTCTCGTCGAAGTGCTGATACTCGCTGTACCCCTGCTGACGCGCGACCTCGTTGCACGCGTTGATGCCGCCCTGCGCGCACACGCTGTGCGATCGCTTGACGGGCACCATGCTGAACAGATCCACGTCGAGCCCCTGCTCGGCGACCCGCACGGTCGCCGCCAGGCCCGCCAGGCCGCCCCCGACCACGATCACACGCTGCTGATTCGACATCCGCTCGATTCCTTCCGCTGACGTGGGGTTCGCTCGGGTCTGTCCGCCGGATGAGCTCAGGGCTCGTCGCTTGAGAACGGCTCGACTTCTGTGTCCGCCTCCGGCTCGACCAATTCGGCCTCCGCGGCCCCGTGGAGCCGCTCCTCCATCGCTCGAGCCTCCAGCGGGTCGACCAGCACGGTCGCCGCGAGCGAGCCCCAGGCCATGAGCATCAACCCCGCTCCAAGTCCGAAGCATGCCACGCCCCACCGCTGCTGGGCACCCTTGGAGACCGTGAGGCCCCAGGTGATCGCGGCCGTCCAGAGCCCGTTGGCAAAGTGATACACCGCCGCGGTGATGCCCGCGAAGTACAGCGCCGCGACAACCACGCCGATCGCCCGCAATCCATCCTCGCCGCCCTGGATCGCCGCCATCAGCGTCGAGGCGGCGTACTCATGCGACCACTTCGTTCCACTCGGCACCAGGAACGTCCAGCCCCAGCGCAAGGTCGCGACGTGATAAAAGATGAAGATCAGCGCGATGTATCCGGACCAACGCTGCAACGTGTACCGCCAGTTGTCCTGATAGGCGTACCGAGCCGTGTTCCGCTGCCCGGTCGTGGCGTAGTACACGCCGAGAACCGAGTGGAACGCGATCGAGACCCACAGGGTGATCTCGATCAACAAGAGGTGCGGGATCTGCTCATTGATCCACGTCACCTCATGGGCGAAGTACTTCACGCCTCCCTCGGCGACCGACAGGTCCTCGCCCTTCCCACGCAGCGCGAACCGACCCCACACCAACGACGAGTTCGTCACGAGGTGCGCGATCAGGAACACGCCGATCGGCACGATCCCCGTGAGCGAGTGCAACCGACGAAAGAGAAAGTGATGCTGGTCGAGGAACTTCCGCAGACTGGCCAACGCGTCGCCTCCATGCCCTTTCGGGCAGCCTATCGCTTCCATCCGATCTCGGCCCAGCTTGGGCCCAGCTCCGGATCAAGTCCGGATCAACCCGGCTGGATCGGTGAACCACCCATCCCGCCGCCGGCGCCCTCGGGGCCCATCGGCACATCGCCGTGCGCCGAGATCTTGCCCTCCTGGATCGCCTTGGCCACCGCCTCGGACACCTCGACGTACCGCATCCGAAGCTCGTACGCGACGCCCTTGAGCAGCTCGCTCTCTTTCTCATCCAGGTTGCCGACCGTCTTTTCCTCTAGCACGCCCAGCATGTCCACGTGCAGCTTGGCGACGTCCGGCGCCACCACCGCCTTGCCCGTTCGCGGATCCGGAATCCCCCCCAGGTACATCAGCGCCTGCGACGAGAGCATCTGCACCAGGTCCATGAACGTGACCGGACGATTGGGATCGGCGTCCTCCCCGAGCTCCTCGCGCTGCTTGGCCTCCGCGTCGGCCAAACGCTGCTTCTCGGCCTGCGCCTCGGACTTCCAGTCCGAGTCCACAATGATCTTCGGAGCCTCGGATGCGTTCGAATCGGACTCGGTCATGGCGCCTCGCGCTCTGGCATATGCCGGCAAGAATCAGGACCGGGCGGCGCCTCGCCGAACATCAGCCGACGCGACCGCCCGGTTTATGCGATCATACGGCCAGCATCACCGCCCGCCGACGGATCTGGCGGCAACCACCCCACGCAGCACGGAGCCACCGTGGATCGACGCCAACCCACCACCCTCCACGCCGCTCTGTCACGGCTCACGCTGCTCGCCGCGGCGGGTGCCACGCTCTCGGCCTGCATCGGCCCCCGCGGCGATCCGGCGGAGCTCGTCCGCTCCGACGAGTTCACCCGGCTGACGCCCGACGCCCGCGAGGCCCGCCAGCGGACCGACCTCGCCCGACGACGCCAGCAGAACCCCCCGCCGATCATCTATACCGCCGGCGCCGGCGAGGCGGACGAGAGCCCGAGAGACATCCGCGCCACCCCCGGGGCGCCGGTCTTCGACGAGTCACGCCCGGCGTTGCCCGTTGGTCAGGCCGATCTGATCGACGCGAAAGTCGGGGACGTGAACGGACGCCCGATTTTCGCCTCAGCATTTCTTGAGCCGCTCGACGCCCGAATCGCCGCCGAAGCCGAGCGCGACCCGCCCCGAGAGTGGACACGCAACACCTACTCTCTGCTCTCTCGCGAGCTCTTCCAGGTGGTCCGCGACGAGCTCATCAAGGCCGAGGCCCGCGCCTCGCTCTCCGAGCAGCAGCAGGTCGGCCTGCGCTACTTTCTCGACGAACAGCTCAACACCCGCATCCGCCAGGGCCGAGGTAGCCGCGTCGAGGCCGAGCGTGCGCTCGCTCAATCCGGCGAGGCCGAGACGCTCGACGAGTGGATCGCGCGCCAGGAAGACCGCAGCCTCATCCAGTTCTATATCCAGGAGCGCATCCGCAAGGGCGTGCACGTCACCCGCCGCGATGTGGA
>JBCAXI010000233.1:0-4856 GCA_038534175.1 Planctomycetota bacterium
GTAGGGCGTGAAGCCGGGCAAACGGTGTGTGTGCGCATCGAGGATCGCGGTCAGATTCACGTTGATCGCGTCGAGATCATCAACGAGCTGCGCAGGGTCGGGGAAGGCGGCGGGATTGAACGTGAACGCGCGGAAGCTGTCTTTGTAATCGATGTCGATCCAGATCGAGTCGAGCGGGATCTGTCGCGTGCGGAATTCGTTCGCGACGCTCAGCACCTCGGCGTCTGTGAAGTAGGAGTAGCGGGACTGGTGGTAGCCGAGTGTCCAGAGCGCGGGCATCGGCATTGTGCCGGTCAGCTCGCCGAGCGCCATGAGCACATCCTGCGGGGAGCCCTTCTCGATCACAATGAGCGGCGTGCTCGGGCCGTAGCCCACGAACCTCGCGGTGGTCCCGTTGTCGCCCGAGAGGTCGATATCGCAGCGATACGTCGTGTCGGCGAGGAGCCCGACGGCCGAGCCATCCTGGCGCACCGCGAGCACCCACGGGTGCGCGTTGTAGAGCTCCTCCGAGTAATCGGCGTAGCCGTAGGCGTCGTAGGTCCATTGGCTGGTGAAGCGTCCGTTGCGGCGCAGGCCGCCCGAGGCCATGCCGGTGCCGTAGAAGTCGGTCCCATCGGCGAAGTCCACCTCGACGGCGGGGTTGCCGGTCACGGTCGAGAACGTCGGCATGACGCCGAAGCCCGCGGGTGCCCCGCCGAGGCTCGGAAGCGGTTGTTGCAAGGCGAGCGAGGGCACAGCATTGGACTGCGCCGTCGCGTCGGCGTGGAACCGCACGACATCATCCGCGAGGCGTTCTTCGACGACCTGCGCGAAACAGGCGGCGCCAAGGGTTGCGGAGAAGGCTGCGACGAGGATCTTGACGCGGGTCATGCCGTTCCCTTTGTATGGATTCCGATCGGGCGGCGTGTTCGGCCAGTCCCTTGGGGTATCCACCCTAGTGTGTTCCTGCCGCGACGGAAGCCCATGGCCGAGAAATCCGTGCCGATTTCCGATCGCCTCCGTCCCACGTGCGGGCGATGATCCAGCTTCAACCACCCGCGTATGGACCGACCCCTCCTCCAACCCACCGATCGAGGCCTCTGGTGCGAAGCCGGCGGGTTTCATGTCGACCCCTGGCGCCCGGTCGAGGTAGCGGTCGTCACGCACGCCCACGCCGACCATGCGGCGAGTGGGTGCGGGCGATACATCACGGCGGCGCCCGGCGCGGGGTTGCTCTCGGCGAGAGTTCGCGGCGCCGATGGTGAAGTGCCCGAGATCGAACCCCGCGAGTATGACGAGCCGTTTGATGTCGGCGGCGTGCGCCTCTCACTCCACCCAGCCGGGCACACGCTTGGCTCGGCACAGGTTCGCATCGAGGCCCCGAACGCGAGCCCGGATCGCAACGGCGGCGTCTGGGTTGTCACGGGTGACTATCGCCCCTCGCCCGAGGCTCACGCGCCCAACACGACATGCGCGCCCTTTGAGGCCGTGACGTGTGACACGCTGCTGACCGAGTCGACGTTTGGCCTACCGATTTATCGGTGGAGGGATCCGGCGGTCATCGCGGAAGAGATGAACGAGTGGTGGCGAGCCAACGCCGCGGGGGAGCGCACGAGCGTGATCTTCGCCTATGCGCTCGGCAAGGCGCAGCGCGTGCTATCGATGCTTGACGCGTCGATCGGGCCGATCGGATTGCATGGCGCCGTGGACACGCTCGTCGGCGTGTATCGCGAGGCGGGCGTGACCCTGCCGGCGACGCAGCACGCCAACAGGGATAACGCGACGGAGTTCAAAGGCCGTGGCGTCATCATCGCGCCGCCCTCAACGGACGGCACGCCCTGGCTCCGCCGATTCAAAGGGAAGCACGGCTCGCGCACCGCGTTCGCCAGCGGCTGGATGGCCGTACGCGGCCGCCGACGCTGGCGATCGGCGGACAAGGGCTTCGTGGTCTCGGACCACGCTGACTGGGAGGGACTGCTCGCAACCGTTCGCGCGACGGGGGCGTCGCGCGTCGGCGTGACGCACGGGTACGCCGAGCAGGTCTCGCGGTATCTGCGCGAGGTCGGTGCCGGGAACGGCCCGATCGAGTCGTTCGTCGTGCCGACACGATACGAGGGCGAGCCGGCCGACTCGGGTGAGGCCGACTCGTGAAGCGGTTCACCGAGCTATACGACGCGCTCGATTCGACGACGAAGACGGGCGAGAAAGCGGCGCTCCTGGAGGCGTACTTCCGCGGCTCGGACGACGCCGACGCCGCGGTGGCGTTGTTCTTTCTACTCGGTCATCGCGTCAAACGCACGGCGACCACGAAGCTCATGCGCACGCTCGCCTCACGTGTGTCCGAGATGCCGGCGTGGATGGTCGACGAGTGCTACGGCGCGGTGGGTGATTTGTCGGAGACCGTCGCGTTGCTGGTTCCCGGGGACGAGGTTGGCAGCGAGGAGGATCTTTCGACGGTCTTTCGTGGGCGTGTGCTGCCGCTCGCGAGTGTCGATGAATCGGGCAAAGAACGCCTTTTGCTTGACGCGTGGCGGTCGATGAACGCTCGCGAGCGATTCGTGTACCACAAGCTCATCCGAGGCGGGTTCCGGGTGGGTGTGCAGGCGAAGATGGTCTCGCGTGCGCTCGCGGCGGTGGCCGGCGTGGACTCGGGCGTGATGGCGGGGCGGCTCGCGGGGTACGCGTCGTACGAAGCCGCGGCGTACCGAGCTCTGCTCGAGGCCGACGGCGACGGAGCCCGCGACGGGCCTTACCCGATGTTTTTGGCCCGCTCGATCGAGCCGGATGTAGAGCCCGCAGTGAAGCTCGGCGACATCGGCGACTGGTGGGCGGAGTGGAAATGGGACGGCATTCGCTGCCAGCTTTTGCGACGCGATGGTGTGGCGCTCTGGTCGCGCGGCGAGGAGTTGGTCACTGACCAATTTCCGGAGATCGCCGCCGCGGCGACGCGCTTGCCGAGGGGCTCGGTGCTGGACGGCGAGTTGCTCGCGTGGCAGGGCGGCGGGATAGCGGATGGCGGGCGCCCGCGCTCGTTCGGTGCCCTGCAGCGCCGGCTCAACCGCAAGGGTGGCACGGCCGCGCAGATCGGCTTGTTCGAGCAGCACGGCGTGTGTTTTGTCGCGTACGACGCGCTCGAGATCGATGGCGAGGACGTCCGCAACCACACGCTCGTCGATCGGCGGGAGATGCTCGAGCGCACGCTCTCGGCGATCGATCCCGATGAGCCGATCGACCTCAGTCCGCGCGTTGAGGCGGCCTCGTGGGACGCGCTCGCTGCGATGCGAGCCGAGTCACGCGATCGCGGGGTTGAGGGATTGATGCTCAAACGCCTATCGTCGAGGTACGGCGTCGGACGCACCGATCCAACGGGCGAGCACATCTGGTGGAAATGGAAGGTCGATCCGTACTCGGTCGACGCGGTGCTGGTCTATGCGCAGCTCGGCTCGGGTCGCCGGGCAAGCCTCTTGACCGATTACACGTTCGCCGTGTGGGATGGCCCGCCCGAGAAAGAGGATCGAACGCTCACGCCGTTTGCCAAGGCATACTCCGGCCTGACGCAAGATGAGATCGAGAAGGTCGACGCGATCTTGCGGAAGCGCACGAGTCGGCGTCGCGGGCCGATGCGTGAGGTAACGCCCACGCTGGTCTTCGAGATCGGATTCGAGGGCATCCGACGCTCGGACCGGCACAAGTCGGGCGTCGCGGTGCGATTCCCTCGCATGCTGCGATGGCGGAAAGACAAACGCCCCGAGGAGGCCGACACGATCTCAGACGTCGAGGCGCTGTTGCCATTGGATGAGCGGTGAGGCGTCGCGGCCTCTAGGTGTTGTCGCTGGTCTCGGCGACCGGACCGTTCTTTTTGACGGACTCAATGCCGTTGTCGCGAGCCGAGGCAGAGGAGTACATCTCGCTCTTGCCGATGACCTGCCCGTTGCCGGCTTTGAGGTTGAAGTAGGGGGAGCCGTCCTTCGCGTCGAGGCGCTCGTAGCGGGCGTCGTCGGGCGCATTCTCTTTGACCGAGGCGATGCCGTTCTCGGCGGCGGCCTTGGTGGTGTACATCTCGCTCGAGAGGATCACCTCGCCGTTGCCCGCCTTGAGGTTGAACATGAACTGACCGTTCTTGGCGGTCTTGAGGTCGAACTTGGCGGCCATCGACAGCTCCCTTCGGAGGCTTCAAGGATCAGGTGCGGGAAAAGTGGAGCGGAGGAGATTCGAACTCCCGGCCTCATCATTGCGAACGATGCGCTCTACCAACTGAGCTACCGCCCCGCGTCCGGCACGCTGGCCGGGCGGCAAGCATAGACGCTCCGCTCGACGTCCGTCCGCCCGGTGGCGTATTGTTGAGACATGATTCTCAAGAAGGGCTTGGCACTCTGGCTGGTCGCGTTCCTCATCGGGGCCTTCTGTGGCTGCGGCGAGGACTCCGAGGGCTCACCGGTGTCGTCGGCGTCTTCGCCTCAGGAGGTGATGCGCGTCGCGGTGACCATCGCGCCGTTGTCCGGGCTCGTGACCCCGCTGCTGCCCGAGGGGTCGCGCGTGGACATTCTCATTCCGCCCGGGCTCTCGCCGCACGGTGCCGAGCTGACCCCCTCGGCAATCGCGATCGCGGCCAAGGCCGATCTGGTGCTCGGCATCGGATTTGGGCTGGACGCGGGTGCCCTCCGCGGCGTGCCGCGGGAGCGGATGATGCTGTTTCAGGACATCGTCGAGCTCGCGCCAAGCGGAACGCACGACCACGCGGACCACGAAGGGGGCGACCACGCTGACCACGCCGACCACGGGCACCACGACGGGCATGCCGGGCACGCCCACGCCGACGGAGATCCCCACGTCTGGTTGAACCCTGCCCTGTGCGCGCTGTTCGTGACGCACGTCGC
>JBCAXI010000234.1:0-4846 GCA_038534175.1 Planctomycetota bacterium
GTTGAGGCGTTGGCCGAGCATGGGGTTCTCGTTGTAGTAGGCGACGCCTCAACTCGATGGGCATGAACGTGCCCACGCGCATGGCCGACGAGGAGTTCATCTATGGCGACATGATCGCGCTGGCGCCGAGCCTCGAGGTCGACCCCGCCCGCGCGGGCGGCCCGACCGACCCCTCCGGCGACGGCTTCATGGACATCGACGTCTCCGGATTCACGCTCACGCCGGGCGACTTCAACGACAGCGCCGCCGCGAGCGTGACGCAGTTCCGCTTTGTACGCGGCGACTTCGATTTCTCCGGCGACGTGACGATCGAAGACGAGGCGATCATCAACGCCTCGCTCGGACGAAACCTCGACGAGCAATCCGACTGCCTCGACGAGTTCGGCCTGCCCATCATCGACCCCACCACCATGATGCCCTTCCAGTGCTGGGTCGAGGGACGAGAGGCCAACCGCATCCTCGCGATGATGAACATGGACAAGACCGACGGGCCCGGCGGCGTGAACGCCGACACCGTCACCCAGAGCGACATCGACGCGTTCGGCACCGAGTTCTCATTCTGCTTTGCCGACATCACCACCGACGGCTCGTGCGTCCCCGGCACCTCCGACGGGCTCGCCACCCTCTCGGACTTCTCGTGCTACCTCGCCGAATGGTCGCTCGGCACCTCGTTCGCCGACATCACCACCAGCGGCTCGTGCACGCCCGGCGTCGGCGGCGACGGCGTCGACCTCTCGGACTTCTCCTGCTACCTCGCCGAGTGGTCGCTCGGCTGCCCCTGAGCAGCGACAACCGCACTCACGAACGATCACCCACGATCACATCGCCACTCGTTTGAATGGCCCACGGCACGCCCCGATCACCCGGTCGAGGCGTGCGTTTCTTTGGTTCGATGCACCAGCGCGAGCGGTACACTCGGCCGTGGCCGAATACACCGAACGCTTCACGCGATTGCTAGACGACGCCGCGGCGGGCCGCGCGTCGGCCGATGAGCTGCTGCCGCTGGTGTACGACCAGCTCCGACAGGCCGCCGCGCTCCAGATGCGGGCGGAGTCGCCGAGCCACACGCTCCAAGCCACGGCCCTCGTGCACGAGGCCTTCGTGCGTCTCGCCGGACCGCGCGACATCCCATGGGCCAACCGCGCCCACTATTACGCCGCCGCGGCCCAGGCGATGCGACGCATCCTCATCGACCGCGCCCGCGCCAAGGGCGCCCGCGTCGCCCACGCCCCGTCTATTGCCCTGCCCAACGTCGAGGCCCTCGCCGAGGCGGACGCCGAAGAAATCTTGGCAGTCGATCGGGCGGTCACACGCTTGGAGGATGAGGACCCCGAGGCCGCCGCCATTGTTCGGCTGCGGTTCTACGCGGGCCTCAGCGTGGATCAGGCCGCGCAGGCGTTGGGCGTCTCCCCGCGCACCGCGGCCCGACAATGGACGTACGCCCGGGCCCGCCTGCACCGCATGCTGACCCGGGACGCCGAGGGCAACGATGACCGACAAGCAACCCCACCGAGCCCGTGAGCTGTTCGACGCGTTGGCGCCGCTGACGCTGGAGGCCCGAGCCGAACGCCTGCAAGCCGAGGACAGCGCCGTGCGCGCCGCGGTCGAGACGCTGCTGCGCGACCACGACGCCGCGAACGAGGGCGGCTTCATGAGCCACCCGACCGGCAGCATGTCGCCGATCGCGCCCGTGCTGGAAGGACCCGGCTCGCGCGTCGGCCCGTACAAGATCCTCCAGCGCATCGGCGAGGGCGGCTTCGGCACGGTCTTCCTCGCCGAGCAAGCTAAACCAGTCCGCCGAAAGATCGCCCTCAAGATCATCAAGCTCGGCATGGACACCCGCCAGGTCGTCGCGCGCTTCGAGGCCGAGCGCCAGGCGCTCGCGCTCATGGACCACCCGCACATCGCCCGCGTGCTCGACGCCGGCGCCACCGACTCCGGACGCCCCTACTTCGCGATGGAGTACGTCGTCGGCGACGCCATCACCACCTTCGCCGACGCGCACAAGCTCAGCATCCCCGACCGCCTCTCGCTGTTCGCCCAGGTCTGCTCGGCCGTGCAGCACGCGCACACCAAGGGCGTCATCCACCGCGACCTCAAGCCCGCCAACGTGCTCGTCAGCATGGTCGACGGGCGCCCCTTCGCCCGCGTGATCGACTTCGGCATCGCCAAGGCCACCGGCGGCGCCCTCACCGACAAGACCCTCTTCACCGAGCACCGACAGCTCATCGGCACGCCCGAGTACATGAGCCCCGAGCAGGCCGAGGGCTCGCCCGACCTCGACACACGCACCGACGTCTACGCCCTCGGCGTCCTCCTCTACGAGCTCCTCACCGGCGAGACACCCTTCGAGGGCCAACGCCTCCGCTCCGCCGCCTACGCCGAGATGCAACGCATCCTCAAAGAGGAAGAACCGCCCATCCCCAGCCTGCGCCTGAGCCGCGACCTCGAGCACCTCGCCGCGCGCGCCGCGGCACGAGAAGCCGAGCCCGAACGCCTCAGCGCCCTCGTCCGCGGCGAGCTCGACTGGGTCGTCATGAAGGCCCTCGACAAGGACCGCGCCCGCCGATACGAGAGCCCCGCCCAATTCGCCGCCGATGTGCACCGACACCTCGAAGGCGAGGCCGTGGAAGCCGCCCCACCCAGCGCGGCCTACCGCCTGCGCAAAGTCATCCGACGCCACAAGGGCCCGGTGATCGCGGGAACCACCGTGGCGGCCGTCCTGCTGGCGGGGATCGCGGGGACGACGGCGTCGCTACTTGTCGCGCAGCACAACGCCGACGTCGCATTGCACAATGCCAAGCTCGCCACCGCTGCAAAGGAAGACCTTGAGCGGGTAAACGCGTCGCTCACGGAGCAAACTGACGTAGCCGTACGTGCGATCTATGACACGGCGGATCGCCTCTTCTGCCAGTGCATTGATCCCGATGCTCCGATCAAGCTCACAGCCGATCCGGGCGAGGCGCCGAATCCGATGCAAGTATGGATCTCGGCATCACGCGACCTTGCTCGCAAGAAGTACCCAGCGGCATCGGACGACTTCATTGATGTGGTCGCACTCGCAGAGTTCACGCGAATGGTCGCCACCGACGCGATCGACCAGCGCGACGAGGCCGAGATGGCCGCGTACACCGCCAACCTCGCCCTGGCTCAGGCGGCGATGGAGGCCGGCGACTGGCCCGAGGCCCGCCGCCTGATCGAGGCCTGCCCGGAGAGCAAGCGGGGGTGGGCGTGGCGACTCCTCCGGAACAAATCCGACAGCATCGTCCAAGAAATCAGAGCGGCAGACACCAAACTGAACGACGACGCAAGTCTCGTGCTTGCACGAAACGAAAACGAAGCCCTTGTGTACAACGTAGGGAGTAGTGCTGCCCCAATTCGACTGGATATCGAGCACCCACTTGTTCCAAATGGCCCCGCGGCCTTTAGCGATGACAACCAGCGGGTCGCCATCACCCACTGGGAGCCATACTGGTCACTTCGTCTTTATGGCATGGATGGCAAGGCTGAAACACCCTCATCATCCGAAGGTATTCAACCGCCGCTCTTCTACTCGCCGACAATCTCGGCCGATGGCCAGCGATTGTTCATTCCCGATTCGCAAGAATCTACGGCAATCCGTTCACCCTTGGGGCCTGGCGCCAAAGTCTACTCAAGCACAGGTGAGTTGATCGCGACACTTGAAGGCAACAAGCATGAGATTACCGGCGGCTACTTTGACCCCACTAAAAACAAGATCATAATCACAACACATGACGGCGTCTTGCTGTGGGATCTTGCCACACGGAAGGTAGAACGTCGTGCAGAAGGCGTCCGCATCTGGCGAGAGTCAAAGCTGAGTCCCGACGGGCGCTTTTTGCTTGCCAAGTTGATAGAACGCGATACCAATCGAGTATCGCACTTGGCCTTGATCGATCTTGAGGAAAACACCGTTACGCTCTTGAACAGCCAAGGTGACGCCGAAAATTCCACAACGAACGCATGGAATGCGAGATTCTTTCAATTTGCTAGTAGCGGCAATAAAGTCATAGTCGGCTTTGATAATTATATGATCCTTCAATTCGACCTTCGTGGCAACCGACTCGGCGAAGCCATGAACTGCAAGAGTCCGATTCGAGGACTCCATGTCAGCCCGACCGATGAATCCATCCTCGCATGGACCATCGACGCGGCCCATCGTTGGGACAACAACGGACACTTGATCGTCTCCTATGTGCTTCCTAGCAGTTGGATCCAATCGGCTGCCATCGATCAAGACGGAAATGGCATTCTGGTTTCTGACTACTACGGTATCTACCGATTCGACGAGAAGGGCAACGCGATCCAGCGAGCCTTCAAGCCGTTCGAGCTGGAGTCCATCTACAACGGAATTGGCCATCTTCGCAGCTTGCCGACCGGCGGAGTCATCTCGACCAAGCTCAATGAGGACTCAGCGCAAGGCACAACGCGGCATGTGTGGCCACCTCAGCTGAGAGCATCCCAGTATCTCATTCCGCGAGAAAAGCACGCATCTTTGTACGCAGACTCGATCGCGCCATACAACGACCTCGCCCATTCGAGTACGGGTGATGCCCCAAAGTCAATGCCGTCGAGTATCGCCGCTGTGTTCCCTGATGCGGACTTTTGGACAGCCCTGTCTAATGGATCAAGGATGTTTGTTCATACAGCAGGCGTGATCAGAGTGTGGGAGCCTAAATCAGCGCACGTCGTAGCCTCATTCCGACTCCCCAGCGAGGCTGTATCACTAGCACTGTCACCTGACGAGACGCAGATGGTCACAATGCTCCGTGATGGCTCAGCTATGGTCCTCGACACCCGCTCCCCCGAGGAGCAATCGGCCGAGACC
>JBCAXI010000235.1:0-4832 GCA_038534175.1 Planctomycetota bacterium
CCTTGCGGTTGCGCTTGTAGAACGCCGTCGCGGCCTTGATGCCGCAGTCGCTACGCAGGCCGTCCGCGCGGACCTCGGCATACTTGGCCCACAGCGCCTCATGCTCGGGGAACGAGTACACCATCTTCGTTCGCTCGCCCTGCCACTGCGGGTGCTTGTCCCGGTCGAGCAGACGGTCGGCCAGGTCGTCGGGGCGTACCACCGTGAGCGTCATGAGCCCGGCGATCTTCTCGCCAGGCCCGGCAAGGCCCAGCACCGCACCCGCCAGCACCCGCTCGCGGTTGGCGCACTGGCTCGGACTCCGGGCACTCTCGTCGGTCTGCGGATCGTCGATGAGCACGAGCGACGGCCGGACGCTCTGGCCGTCCGCCCGTTTGAACTTCATGCCGCGGATGCGGCCAGTGATCCCGGCGACGCGGATGATTGCGCCCGACGCCGGGGATCCCTCGATCGTCGGGAGCACGATCTCCTTGGCGGTCCACCCGATGTGGGTCTGGCGTCCCTGGTAGAGCTGACCGGCCGCGCGCTGCGTGATGCCCTCGAGCGAGCGGATCGGGTGGCAGACCTCCGGGAAGTCGGCCGCGAGCAGTTCGCTGTGCTCGAGCTCCGCCTTGATCGAGTCGAGCATGTCGGCCGCGTGCTCCTCGTCCGAGCCGATCAGCGCCACGAACCCGCGGTGCCCGAACAGCATGGCCCAGAGGCAGGCCGTCTCGCAGAGGCTGGTCTTCCCGCTGCCGCGCGGCATCGCCATGGCGAAGAGACCGCCCTCGAGCACCGCCTGCTCGATCTTGGAGATCACTTTGAGATGATCCGCCGACCACCGCAGGTGGAACGTCTGCGGGAAGTACGCCTCGCAGAAGAACCGGAAGTCACCCCGGGACCGATCCTTCCGGGCCGTGTCCTCCACCTCTGGCAGCTCGCCGATGTCGCGACCGGATAGCGACATCGCGGCGTTGCGTGCCCGCGCCCGCTCTCGGTGCGCGTCATACCCGGAGAGACTCGCGTCTTCTTCATCCTGCTGCGCGAGCTGCTCGTGCCGCGTTGCTGCGAGCCATGCGACATACCGGAACAGATCGACGCGGCTGGTGTCCCCGTCCGCCGCGACGCGGAACCCCGCGCGCGTGCGGTGTCGATGCAGTTGCCGCTCGCTGATCACCTCGCCCAGCGGCGTGGAGTTCAGCAGCCGACACAGCTCGCCGGGACGGAGTTGCCGCGGGTCAATCGGCACGCCCACCCCCTGCCCTCCCGGCGCTCATCTCGCGCACGAGCCACGCCGCGTAGTGCACGAAATTGATGCTCCCGTCCGGGTTCGTTGGCGATCCTGCGTCGATGTCCGCCTCGAGCATGGCCGCGGTGACGGGCTTCCCGCCCATGCGGGACAGCACCTTCGCGGCGTCCGCAACACTGAGCGCGGCGGGGTTCAGGCCCGGCTTGCCGCCGGAACTAGGCGCGTGTTCGGGAGTCACGCCGCACCTCCTGCGGAATCTCGGAAACATCTGGAAATGAAGGGCGAAACGCCTTCCCCTGCCGGCGATGCCGTGGCTTCATGTGTCACACGCGGGGCGAATACCCGCCGCCGCGCCAGACCGAAGCCAGCACGGAGACGACTATGCCAAACGCACGCGACAACGCCATCAACCGCATCGTCCGCGAGGTACTCGACCTGGAGACGCTCGAGGCCCGCCGAATGGACAGCCTCGACTTCCACGAGCACGCCGTCTGGTCGATCAAGGACGCCCTTGAGCGGGCGTACGAAGCGGGCCGCAAGGCGGCACCCCCCCAACCGCCAACACGAACCACCTGCCCGGCGTGTAACCGGGACATTGAGATCCGACCCCTCTGAAGCCCGCCCCATCTGGAGATGACGGCGGGCTTCGCTGTTTTTGGAATCCCAAGGAGAACCGACATGGCGAAGAAGACCACCAGCAAGAAGACGACCAGCAAGGCGACGACCAAGAAGACCACGACTCGCAAGTCGCAGTCCAAGAAGTCCCCGGCCAAGAAGACGCCCCGCATGTCCGCCAGCGCTGCGCGGGCCGAGGGCGCGGCAAAGACCAAGCGGGCCCTCGCCGCGGCGAAGGCGAGCGTCGACGCCAACCTCAAGGCCATCGCGGCGGCCGACCAGGAGAACGCGACCAAGCGCGACCAGCGAGCCGCGAGCAAGGACGGCATGACGCCGAGCGAACGCGCAATGAGCGGGAGCGCCCCCGCGAAGGCCGCGGCGAAGCGCCGCAAGCAGGACGGCGAGAAGGATCCGGTCGCGAAGATCGCGGCCAAGGCCGATCGCAAGCCGAGCGGGCTCGACCTCGCCGCCAAGGTCCTCGCCGACGCGGGCGAGCCGCTCAAGGCCAAGCAGATCGCCGAGCTGACCATCGCCGCCGGCTGGAAGACCAACGGCAAGACGCCCGAAGCCACGCTCTACGCCGCGATGACCCGCGAGATCGCCAAGAAGGGCGACGCGGCACGCTTCCGCAAGGCCGACCGCGGGCTCTTCGAAGCCGGGCCCGGTGCGAAGCCCAAGACCAAGAAGGGAGCGTGAACCGTGACCGATCACGATAGCACCCCCGTCGAGCCCGGCTTCGCATGCCCTTGGTGCGGCGAGCGAGAGATGGACCTCCTGATCTGGGTTGAAGACGACGTCGTCGAGTGCCACACCTGCGGCTGTCGGTACGACCCGGCCCCGGGCCTCATCTGGCGCGAGGGCGACCCCGTTCGCGAGCGGGAGGCCGAGGCATGAACCGCCGCCACCCTATCGAACGCTTCCGCGTCGATGACCAAGGAGCGCTCGTCCGTACCCGCGTCAGCGCCGACGGCCACCGGTACGAGCACCGCTGCTCGCTCGAAACCCTTCAGGCCGTCGCGCACCACTTCGACGGGCGCGACAGCGACCAGCGGACCCTCAACCAGATCGCCGGAGCCGAGCAGGTCGCCTGGACCCAGGCCGCGGTTGCCCTGGCGTTCCTGAAGGAGCGGGGCATCGTGGAGCGCCGGGGCGACTCCAACCACGCCGCCAGCGGGGACTGCTACCTCGACGCCATGACCGAGTACCACGCCCTCCGGGAGAAGGGGCCCGCGCCAGCGGACGCCGGCTGACCGGCCCCGGGCCACCCGCTTCCGCGTCCCCGGCCGCCGGCCGGGGTTTCTCGTGGCTGAGCTGTTGACTCGATAAAGAAACGATCGCTTCTTACCGATCTTGACTGAGAAACGATCGCTTCGTAGTATCCGGCTCTGGGAAAGGACCGTTTCACAGCCATGCCTCGCGAGACTGGCACATACCGAACGAGCACCACCCACGGTGAGACCGTAAAAGCGTTCGTCCCGCACCCGCTCCCTCCGGCCGACCCGCCGCTGGCGATCGAGGGTGACCTGGCCGAGCGTCACGCCGCGGCGGTCGCGGCCATCAGGCTGCTCCGCGTCGCCGGGGCCATGGTCCCGGATCCGGGCTGGTTCCTCTACGGCTTCGTCCGCAAGGAGGCCGTGCTGTCGTCGCAGATCGAGGGCACCCAGGCGACGCTCCGTGACGTCGCGACATTCGAGGCCACCAGCAGCACCGACCGCCCCGACGACGTCGAGGAGGTCTGCAACTACGTCGACGGTTTGAACCACGCCCGCGCCGCGATCGCCGACCCTGCGGGTCTGCCGCTGAGCACGCGGCTGCTGTGCGATGTGCATCGCATCCTCATGCGCGGCGTCCGTGGCGAGGACAAACTCCCCGGCGAGATCCGCCGGAGCCAGAACTGGATCGGCGGAACGCGCCCCGGCAACGCCCGCTTCGTCCCGCCGCCGCACGAGGAGGTCGCCCCCGCGCTCGCGGCCCTCGAGAAGTGGATGCACTCCAACGACCCGCTGCCGCCCCTGGTCAAGGCCGGGCTCGCGCACGTGCAGTTCGAGACCATCCACCCGTTCCTCGACGGCAACGGCCGCATCGGTCGCATGATCGTCACGCTGCTCGTTGAGCACTGGGGTCTGCTCGATCAGCCGCTTCTGTACCTGAGCGTCGCGTTCAAGCGCCGCCAGCAGGAGTACTACGCGCACCTCGCCGGCGTGCGGACCGAGGGTGATTGGGAGGGTTGGACCGCGTTCTTCCTCGAATGTGTGACCGAGGCCGCCAACGACGGGGTCCGTATCGCGCAGGCCATCCACGAACTGACCCGTCGTGATCGCGAGCGCGTCGTCCGACACGACCGCGCGACGATCGCGGCCGTCCAACTCCTCGACCACCTGCCGTCGACGCCGGTCCTCACGGTCCCGAGAGCGAGCGAGTTGCTGGGCATGACCGCGCCGCCGACTCGCAAAGCGATCGATCTGCTCGAGCACATCGGCGTGCTCCGCGAGACCACCGGCAAGCAGCGCGACCGCGCCTACGCCTACCACGCCTACCTCGACCTGCTGACCGAGTCGTAGCGCCATCAGACGCCGCTCCCAAGTGCGGCATCGCCCTCGATCCCCGCCTGCTCAACGCCCCCCGCATCGAACCGCGTCGCGGTCTCGCCCGTGAACCGCTGCCACCGCCGCACCGCGACATCCACGAACGCCGGCGAAATCTCCATCGCGAAGACGCGACGCCCTTCCTGCTCGCCGGCGATGAGCTGCGACCCCGACCCGCTGAACGGCTCGTAGCAGACCTGCTCCGGCTTGGTGTGCTTGCGCATCGGCCGGGCGAACAGCTCGACGGGCTTCTGCGTCGGGTGCTCGTTGCCGGTGACTCGGCTCTTGTCGCCAGCCGCGCCGCCTTCCCAGCCAAGTTCCCAGACGGAGTTCATCTCCATGGAGTGGTCGCCGTCGTGCTCGGGCTTGCTGCCCTGCACCCAGCCCATCATGCACGGCTCGTG
>JBCAXI010000236.1:0-4812 GCA_038534175.1 Planctomycetota bacterium
GACGCACGCCCGAGCAGGCCTTCCGAGATGTCGATCGCAAAGCGCTCACCTATCACGTCGCCGCCGCGCAGTCCGCGATGTTCAACGCCATGCTCGACCAACGGCTCGAGAACGACGAGCTCACCAAGCTCAAGCCGGGCGACCTCGCCTTCAAGCACGACAACGGCGCCACCTTCCTCGTCGATCCCCTCACCGCCGATAGCGAGGACACCCACCGACGACTCGGCGCCTTCGAGATCAGCCCCACCGGGCCCATGTGGGGCGCGACCATGCAGCGGGCCGATGACGAGGTCGACGTCGACGAGACCGAGGCTCTCGCCGAGTTCGGGATCACCATCGAAGATCTGGAAGCGTGCGCCCGTCGCCAAAAGGATCTCGTTCGCGGCGCACGCCGGCCCTACCGCGTGCCCGTGACCAACCACGACGTGGAGGCGGGCGTGGACGAGCACGGCCCGTTCATCCGCTGTGTCTTCGATCTCCCCAAGGGCTCGTTCGCAACTGCCGTGCTCCGCGAGATCATGAAGCCGCCCGAGGGCCGCGTCTTTCTCGACCAACGCGAGCACGCCGAGGCGCCCGCCCCGGACGACGAGCACGCCGACGACGAACGGGCTAACTGACCGTTAACGCACCGGGTCGAGCGCGATGTCCAGCTCGACCGTCACAGGCGCCAGGCACGCCGAGTCCGAGCACGCCTGATACCGCACCGTGAGCATGGGCCGCCCGCTCCACTCGCCCTCGCGCTCGAGCGCCACGCGCAGCTCAACGCGACCGGACAGCACGCGGATCCGCCCCACGCCCTCGACCCCGTACGCCTCGCCCTCCGGATAGTCCGCGTACGCGCGCACCCCCGCGCCGCCCGCCACGCCAACCCGTAGCGGCACAAGCCCCTCCGCCGTCGCTTCTTCCCCCTCGACCGCGGGCCTCGCCGCGAGGACGTGATACCCATCATCGATCTGCATCAGCAGCGTCGCCTCGTTGGGCTCGCCCTCCCGCAACTCGAGCCGCTCCACACTCGCGAATACCTGCACCGGACTCGCCGCCCCCGCCTCCGCGGCCGACTCCTCGCTCTCCATCGGCGGGCCAAACGCCAACGCCTCCGGCGCGACGCCCCGCGCCAGCCATCGGTACAGCGATCGCGTCGCAACCGCCGAGGACAGCGGCGCCTCCGCCACGGCCCCACTCAACGAGCGCAACACTCCGAGCCCCCGAGCCCGATGCCCACCCTCGGGCTCCAACGCATCGAGCACCGACAACGCCAACGCGAACTGCGATAGACCGCTCGGCACGGCGCCGTCGTACGTGGTCCGCGCTCGCGCAAACAGATCACCCTGGTCCGCCCGCGTGTCGAAGAACCCGCCGGCGCCATCCCCAAAGTCACGCTCGGCCTGCGCGATCACCCGGTGCGCCATCGCGAGCGTCGCCGCGGCATCGCGGTCCATCTCGCGCTGCACGCGCGCCAGCTCCGCCAGCCCGTACAGCACACTCGCCGAGTCCTCGAGATACCCGGGCGTCCGGGTCTGCCCGTCGCGCCAGCTCCGCATGAGCCGATCATCAACCCAGAGCTCGCGCTCCACGAACGCCACGCACGCCTCCGCCGCGTCGAGATAACCCGTCTCATGCAACAGCTCGGCGCCCGCCGCGAGGCCCGCGATCATCATCCCGTTCCAGGCGGCCAGAATCTTGTCATCCAGGTGCGGCTGCTTTCGCTCCGCACGCGCTTCATACAGACGCGCCCTGATCGCGCGCACCCGCTCGCCGAAGGCATCGGGCGAAATCCCGACGCGCGCCGCGACCGCCTCGGGGCGCGCGTCCAGCCGCAGCACGCTCCGCGCGGGCTCGCTCGCGTGGTGCGGATCCTGAAAGTTCGGCCCGCGAGAGACACCGAACACCTCCGCGGCCCATCGACCGTCCTCCTCGCCGAGCACGCCGACCAGCTCGTCCTCAACCCACAAGTAATTCAGTCCCTCGCGATGATCCACCTCGGCGTCCTGCGCGCTGTAGAACCCGCCCGATGCGTCGCGCATCTCGCCCAACACGTACTCGAGCGTCTGGCGCACGATCTCGCGGTAGCAGCCGTCGTCGAACACACGCGCCGCGTGCGCATAGGTCCACGCGAGCTGGGCGTTGTCGTAGAGCATCTTCTCGAAGTGCGGCACCGTCCATGTCGCGTCCACGCTGTACCGATGGAAGCCCCCGCCCACCTGGTCGTACATCCCGCCGATCGCCATGCGGTCTAGCGTCGTACGCAGCGCGCGCGCCATCACGTCGCGCGTCGCGTCATCTCCGGCGCCGGCGTGGGTCTCGAGCAGCAGATCCAGGAACGCCGGCTGAGGAAACTTCGGCGCCGAGCCGAACCCGCCTTGCGTCGCGTCGAACATCCGCAGCAGCTGTGTCACCGCCGTGGTGACCTGCTCGGGCCCGAGCGCTCGCGGCGCGCGGTCGCTCGCGAGCTGCTCCTCGACCGCGTCTGCCAACGTGTCCGCCTGCTCGATGACCTCGTCGCGCTGGTCTCGATACGCGGCGCTCATGCCTCCGAGCACGCGTCCGAACCCCGGCATCCCATGCCGATCCTCGGGCGGAAAGTACGTGCCGCAGTAGAACGGCTTCAACGTCCGAGGCTCAAGGAACACGCTCATCGGCCAGCCGCCGCGACCCGTCATGAGCTGCGTCGCGGTCATGTAGAGATCATCAACGTCTGGCCGCTCCTCGCGATCAACCTTCACGCAGACGAACAGCTCGCTCATGCGCGCGCCGGTCGCCGCGTCCTCGAAGCTCTCTCGCTCCATCACGTGGCACCAGTAGCACGTCGAGTATCCGACACTGAGGAAGATCGGCACGTCGCGCTCGCGGGCCGCGGCGAACGCCGCCTCACTCCACGGATACCAATCCACCGGATTCTCCGCGTGCTGCAAGAGGTACGGGCTCGTCTCAGAGCCGAGCCGATTGCCGCCCGGCGTGGCGCCGGCTCCGTTGCTTGCCATCGTTGCTCCTTGGGCGCTCGCGGCGCCCCAATCCGAGGGCGGACCGCGCTAGCGAGAGACCACCTTCACGACGAGCGTACGCACACGCCCGCCGAGAGCGGGCGCCACCGCGACCCCCGATCCGCCGCGTCGCCCCGACGCGACCCGCGCCGCGTGCGCGCTCGCGCGGAGCGCCGCGTCGCTCGGCAGCTCAAGACCCGTGACGCTGACCAGCCCCACCACCACGCGCTCGTCGGCCGGGTCGTCCACGCGCGTGATCGCGCTCCGCTCGGTCTCGAACGCCTGGGCGTACACCCGCGAGGCGTCTCGCAGCGCGCCCTCGTCCGCACGCCCGTCCCACGCACGCTCGACCATCTCACGCAGCTCGTCCAACTCGGGCGCCAGACGCGTCCGCGCCTCCACCACCCGTTCGCCCTCGCCCTCGAGCAGCACCGGCACGAGGAACGCGAACCGACGCGCGCCCAGCCTCGTCTCGCCCTTCTGCGCTACGCTCGATGCTTCAGGGCGGATCACGAACAGCCCGTGCCGCGCAGCGAACGCATCGAGCCCGGCCGCCATCGGCACGCTCACGCCCGGATCAGACCCGCCCTTGATCAGGTCCACCGCGATCCGCGCGAGCTCGTCCAGCGCGTCCTCCGGCGTCTCGCGCAAAAAGCTCCGCAGCGCCTCGAAGCGCTCCTCGCAACGCACCCGCTCCCGTGCCTCGCGCACGTCCTCACCCGCGTCCTCGCCATCCCACATCGAGCCGATCACGCCCGCGCGCCACAGTGGCATCGACCATCCCCAGCCCTCCATCAGCTCGCGGTACCGGCGCACACCGCGGCACGCCTCCTCAAACCGCTCGCGCTCGCGCGGATCCCCAGCGTCGCCGCACGCGGGAAGCAGCGTGACCGATCGACCCGCCAACAACAGCCCGGCCATCGCGGGCGCCTCGCGGCTGCTGAGGTGGTATGGACTGATCAAGGCGCCGTTCACCGGCCCGGCTCCCGACCCGATTCGGGCTCGCGCCCGACCGAGGCCGACTCCGCCCAGTCGATCATGCGGTCAAGGAGATTCGGGAGCATCAAGGCGATCATCTCGTGTCCGACGGGAAACGACCAACGCTCCGGTCGCCCGAGCCGCTCCCAGAGCACATCGCCGAACGCCGCGGGTACGGCGCGGTCCCGCTCGGCGTGCACCATCAGCACGCGTCGCGTGTCGAGCCCGGGCGCGACGACGTACGGATCGATCCGCGACACCTCGCGGTACGCCGACGCGATCGCCTCGATGCGCGCCCGCGTCGCGGGCCGAGCGCCCTCGCGGAAGCGGGCCGCCGAGATGAACGGCGCGTAGTTGCTCGTCGCGGCGACCGACATGAAATCGGCCCCACCCGCGACCGTGACCATCGCTTCGTAGCGATCCGGCTCGAAGGCGACCACAACCGGCAGCATGATCGCCCCGCCGCTCAGTCCCATCGCGATGCGCGGCCGACCGCGCAGCTCAGGATGATCGCTCAGCACCACGCGGCATGCTGCTTCGACCGCCGAGCCGCAGGCCCACAGACGCCGGTCGATCACGCTCGCGACCTCCTCGGCGATCACCCGCACCGCACGCCGAGCGCCGAGGTCGAAGTCGACGAACTCGGTAAACCGCGAGGGCTGCGTGACCAGCCGAACGACGACCCAGCCCCTGCCAACCAACCGCGCTGTCCAGTCCTCGATAATCCATCTGGGCGTGCCAAACATCCCGGGCAAGAGCACCGCGATCCCACGCGCCGCGTCCACATGCTCCGGCTCGTAGCACGCGACCCACGCCCGCTGCAGCACGCCCTCGATTGGATCGGCGCCCGTTT
>JBCAXI010000237.1:0-4755 GCA_038534175.1 Planctomycetota bacterium
TGCCAACGAAGTGCGTCGGATCCGAGCTGGTCGCGCCGAGCCCGACGGACGAGCCGCCGAGAATGCCATCGGCCTGGTCCCCGAAACACGAGTAGCTGCTGCCCACGCCCGCGGCACCATCAATGAGCGCCAGGAATCCCGTGTCGTTGTCCGTGATCGTCGCGTCGCTGGTGTCAGCCGTGACCGCGGTGCCCTGGCTGTTGTACAGCCCGAAGCGGAATCGGCGGTCGTCGTCGCCCAGCACCATGCCGCCGTTCGTGGCGTCGATGGGCATCTCGATGAGACGCACATCGAGCCGGACAGAGATGCGATCGCCATCGTTGGCGAGCGTCGTCGGGGTGAACGACGACACAAGCCCGCGAGTGAAGGCGGTCGTCGAGAGAAGCTGAAACGCTGAATCCACGCCTGCCGTGTCGTCGCCGTCGGCGACACTCACGGTCACGTCGGACGTTCCGCGGGCCAGGTACCACGCGGTGCCTATATCGCCTGGATCACTGGCCACGCCGTCGGACAAGGCGTCGTTGTCGCGATCACCGTCGCCGAATCCATCGTCGATCAAGACCTGCGCAGAGGCCGCGCCCGCGACTAGCGGGAGCGCGACGCACGCGAACAGCACACCTCGAATTCGTTCCATGTCAAACACGTCGTTCACTCCCTCGATGTCGTGCGCCTCCACGCACGGGGTCTTCTACACGGGCGCCAGAGTCTCGGCGCGTCGGCGATCGGCGGTAGACGCCGCTACCGAACCTCCTCCTGCAACGGTTCGCCGGGCACCAGTCGGGGCTCGACGCTAATCAGCGAACGGGTGGGCTCTGGCTCTTGGCCCATCACCCAAAGCAACTGCGTGACCGCCCGACGCCCCACCGCGCCGGGATTCACATCGATCGTCGTCGGGCGCGGATCCAGTGCCTCAAGCACCGGCTCGTTGTCACATGAAACGATCTCGATGTCTCGCCCGGGCTCCACGCCCAGCTGGCGGAGCGCTCGGTACACGCGCACCGTCACGCGGTCTCGCGGCACAAAGAGGCCGGTGGGACGAGGCGAGGCCTGGAGCACCTGCTTGACCAACGCGATCGTGCGATCGTCATAGTCCTTGCCGGGCGACTCGGTCTTCGAGCCGGGGGCGGGGCCGTACACGCGAACCGCCACACCAAACTCGCCCGACGTTTCCACAAACGCCTCGGTTCGAGAGCGGAAGCCCACATGCTCCGAGATCGGATTCAGATAGGCCACGTTCTTGTGCCCGCGGGCCACAAGGTGCTCGGCAGCAAGCCGCCCAATGAGCTCATGATCCGGGCCCACGCGGTCGCCCCAATAGCCGCGGCTCGATCGAGCGCTCATCAGCCACACGCACGAGTGTCGTTTCAGACTCTCGCGAATGCGGGCGGGCGGCGCGTAGCCGTGCAGCAGCAGGCCATCCACCTGGCCGCTCGCCACTTTCGGCGGCAGGCGTCCGCTGCTGTCGACCTGCCCGATGAGCAAGTTGAAGCCCGCGGCCGTGAGCGCTTGCTCGGCGGCGTGAAAGACCGCCGCCGTCACGGGCGCCCGAGCGAACATCGCGTCGGTGCCGATCATCAGCAGCCCCACGTTGCCGGTCTTCACCCCGAGCCGCTCTCGGGGTTTGCGACCGCGGCGCTTCGCGGGTGGGGAATACCCAATCTGCTCCATCGCGTCACGCACGGTCTTGACCGTGGCGCTCGCGACCCCAGGGCGGTTGTTGATCACCCGAGAGACCGTGGAGTGGGACAGACCTGCGACTTTTGCGACTTCAACTATGGACATTGTTCACTCGTATTCGGCACACTAACTCGGATTGTGCCATCATGCAATCAGAATTGTGCACGCTAATCTGGAATGTGGAAAACGTCCATTCTCGCTCAATTCGCTCTTTTTCGGCCGACACATGCTCAAAAATGCTGTAGGCTCGTCCCCGAGGCGTGTCGCACAACTGTTTAATGTGCTGCACAAAACATGCGCGATCCTCCGACTGCTGGAGCCCACACGATGCGAATAGCCGGGTGTTCAAGTCGTCTTTTCTGTCTTGCGGTGCTTGCTACTGCTTCGATGGCGGCGTGCGCCGTGGCCGAATCCAAGCCAGCCGAGACCGAGCCCAAGCGCGGCTATCTCGTGGATTGGGAGAGCCGTGGCCAGGTCAAAGCCGCGATCGCCGCCGGCGATCCCCTGCTCAACGAGGCGCTCAAGAGCCTGATCGAGCAGGCCGACGCTCAATTGACGGTGCCCATCCGCCCGGTCACCGCCGGCAAGGAAGATGGCACGCGGCTCGCGCCGAGCGGCGACCCGCACGATTATGTGTCGCTCAGCCCGTACTGGTGGCCGGATCCCAACTCGCCCGACGGCCTGCCGTACACGCGGCGCGATGGCGAGATCAACCCCGAGCGGGCCGAGTACGACACCTCAAAGCTGGGTGCGATGGGCAAAGCCGTGCGCACGCTCGGCTTTGCCTACTACATGACGGGCGACGAGCGGTACGCCGAGCGGGCGACCGAGCACCTGCGCGCGTGGTTCGTTCAGCCAGAAACGCGGATGAACCCCAGCCTGCGATTCGCCCAGTTCGTCCCGGGTGTGAGCATCGGGCGAGCCGTGGGCATCATCGACACGAATCGCCTGCGGTGGGTTCCCGATGCCATTGTGATGATCTCCGAGTCGCCCGCGTGGTCCGAGTCGGACGATCAGGCCACGCGCGCCTGGTTCGGCGAGTTCCTCGACTGGCTCATCACCAGCGATCTTGGGATCGCCGAGGCCAACGCCAAGAACAACCACGGCACATGGCACTCGGCCCAGGCCTGTCTCTACGCACTCGTCACAGGTCGGCACGACATCGCCCGATCGCTCATCACGCAAGCCCTTGCTCGAGTTGACCACCAGTTTGAGCCCGACGGCCGACAGCCCCATGAGCTCGCTCGAACGCGGGCGCTCGACTACACCGACTTCAATATTCGCGGCTACACCGACATCGCTGCCTACGGGCAGGTCGTGGGCATCGACGTCCTCGGATACAAGGGCCCCGAGGGGCAGAGCATTCTTGGTGGGCTCGATTGGGCGGTGCCGTACTTCACGGGCGACAAGGACTGGAAATACAAGCAGATCTCTCCGCCGAAGCGGTACATGTACTTTCAGACGCTTCGGCGCGCCGGCAACATGATGGGGAACGCCACGTACCTGGAGGCCGCACGCCGACTCACCGACTTGCGGCCGCAAGATCGATGGATGCTGCTGATCCTTCCCGAGACGCATCGCGCCGCAGGCGCGCATACCGATGGAGAGCACGTTGATGCAGTACGCTGAGCTACAAGGACTCAACATCAAGGTCAGCCGAATCGCGTTTGGCTGCATGAGCACCGTGCCGAGTCAGATGTACGCCGGGCTGGTGGAGGACGAGGCCGTCCAAACCATGCGGCTCGCGTTCGAGCGCGGGGTGAACTTCTTCGACACCGCGCGCGCCTACGGCGACGGCGAGAGCGAGCGCCAACTCGGCGCCGCCGTGAAGGGCTTCCGCGATGAGGTCGTCATCGCAAGCAAGCCCAAGGCAGGCGATCTGAGCCGCGACGAGATTCTCTCCGAGTGCGAGCACAGCCTCCGCGATCTCGGGACCGATCGCATCGATCTCTATCAGATCCACTGGCCCAAGCGCCAGGTCTCGCTCGAGGAGACCGTGCGAGCCATGGAGACGCTGGTAGAGCAGGGCAAGGTGCGGCAGATTGGCGTCTGCAACTTCGGGCCCGAGGATCTCAACGAGTGGCTCGATCTCGGTCCGTGCCTCACCAACCAGATCGCCTACAGCCTGCTGGCTCGTGGGCCTGAGTTCGGCGTGCAAGAAGTGTGCGAGCTTCGGGGGGTCGGCATCCTTTGCTACAGCCCGCTCGCCCAGGGCCTGCTCGCCGGTCGATACCGCACCGCCGACGACGTACCCGATGGCAAGGCGCGCACACGCCACTTCCGCGGCGAGCGACCCGAAGCGCGGCACGGCGAGCCCGGATGCGAGCAGGAGACCTTCGACGCGATCGAGGCGATCGCCGCCATTGCCGAACGCATCGACCGCCCGATGGGCGACGTTGCGCTCGCGTGGCTTCTCTCGAGGCCGGCGGTCACTTCGGTGCTCGCGGGCGCCAGCCGTCCGGATCACGTTGAGCGAAACGTCCGGGCCGCCGAATTGCAGTTGTCCGACGAGGACCTTGCCGAGCTCGACGCGGCGACCGATCCGGTCAAGGCCGCCATGGGCGCCAGCATCGACATGTGGGCGTCGCCGCCCAGGACTCGTTGACGATCGAATGACCTGAGCCCCGTACACACAGGGACGTGGGGAGCGCCGCCGCATGGAGCGAATGATCGACACACACGTGAACGGCAACGGGCACGCCACCGCGCCGCTCGGCGTCGGCATCGCCGGCCTCGGGCGCAGCGGATGGAGAATCCACGCCCACACGCTTCGCGAGATGAGCCGTCTGTTTCGCGTCGCGGCTGTCATGGACGTCGAGGCCGAACGCGCCAAAGAGGTCGGCGCCGAGCTCGGCTGCCCGAGCGTCACGACATACGAGGCGCTCATCGCCACGCCGGGTGTTGACGTGGTTGTCGTCGCATCGCCGAGCCACCTCCACACGCAGCACACGCTCGACGCGATCGCGGCGGGCCACCACGTCGTCTGCGAGAAACCGTTCGCGTTGGACGCCGACTCGGCCGCACGCATGATCGCCGCCGCCGAGGCCGCCGGGCGGGTCATCGCCCCGTTCCAGAACC
>JBCAXI010000238.1:0-4750 GCA_038534175.1 Planctomycetota bacterium
GCAGGAGTCGGGCCTGAGCCTGATGCAGATGGCGAAGACCTCGGCGGCGCTGGCGCGGTTCGACGAGGCGGGCGGGCTGTTTGTCAGCGTGCTGACCGACCCGACGACCGGTGGCGTGACGGCGAGCTTTGCGATGTTGGGCGATGTGATTCTTGCCGAGCCCAAGGCGCTCATCGGCTTTGCCGGGCCGCGGGTGATCCGGCAGACCATTCGCCAGGATCTGCCCGAGGGGTTCCAGCGATCCGAGTTCCTGCTCTCACGCGGGCTCGTGGATCGCGTGGTGCATCGACGCGATCTGCGCACTGAGCTGGCGCGATTGATCGATTATCTCGGCGGCTGATGGCGTGTCGAGTTCGGGCCGGCGTGCGTCGTTGGGGCTCGGGCTGCTGGGGGGTGTTGCGCACTCGTGCGTGATGCTCGGGGCGTTCGGCGCGCTGGGTGTGGGTTGGCTTTGGTGGCTCTCGTTGCTGAGTGTGACGCCCTTGGTGGTCGCGGGCCTTCGGGCGGGTGATCGGCGGGTGTGGGTCGCCGCGGGCGCGGGCCTTGGGTCGTTGCTGTTTTGGGGTTGGACCCACCGGTGGATCGCGGGCGTGTCGCTGGCGGGCCTGCCGGCGTTGCTCGTGTACCTCTCACTCTATCCGTCGGCGTTCGTGTGGTGGGTGGCGCGCGTGGGTCGGCCCGGGCGTGTGGCGGTGTGGGGCGGGCTGTGTTGGGCGGGGCTCGAGGTGCTCCGCGGCGAGGTCGTGTGGGCTGGGTACGCGTGGTTCGCGGTGGGGCATCCGGCAATCGAATGGGCCTGGGCGGCTCGGCCGGCTTCGGTCGGGGGGGCGTACCTGGTGACGCTGCTGGTCGCGGTGCTCTCGGTCGCGATCGGGGTTGGTCTTAGCTTTGGTGTGAGCGGGCGGGGCGACGTCCGCTCGGCGCGTCGGACGGCGACCGTCGCGGGTCTTGTTGCGGTCATGCTCTGGGCGGGTTTGTCGCTGGTGTCGGCGCCGCGGTTTGGGGATGAGCAGCTCACGATTGCGGCGGTCCAGACCAATGTGCCAACGAGCGTGCGGCGTGGGTGGTTGCTGGAGCGTCGGCTCGCGGACTTCGAGCGGTTCATCGAGCTGACCGGCGATGCGGATCTGATGGACCCGTTGCCCGATCTGATCGTGTGGCCCGAGACGATGTTTCCCGGCGAGACGCTGGATCCTGAGAGCCTCGCGGTCGAGCGGGCGGCGGGGTTGCAGTGGGCGGTCGATCTGGGCGAGGGCGTGACGCCGTTGCCGAGCACCGCGTTCGCCGACGCGTTGTGTCGCGTGCAGTCGGCGTTGGGCACGCCGATGTTGGTGGGCGCGAAGACGCATGAGGCGCTGCGGATCGAGGCTGTTGAGTCGGGCGGCGTGCGTTTCGAGGCGGAGTGGACGTACAACGCGGCGGTGCTCGTGCGCCGCGGGGCGCCGCAACCGGGCTGGTACGCGAAGATGCACCTCACGCCGTTCGGCGAGGTGATGCCGGGTATCTCCAGGTTCGATGGGTTGGAGCGGGCGTTGCTGTCGTTCGGGGCGGCGGGGATGTCGTTCGATCTGGACGTGTCGGAGGAGGCTCGGGTGATCGAGCTGGCGGCGGCGGTCGGTCCGAGCGTGCCGATCGGCACGCCGATCTGCTTCGAGTCTTCGAAGGCGTGGGTCTGCCGCGGGCTCGTGATCGGCGGCGAGCGGGGCGGGCGGCGAGCGCGCGTGCTGGTGAACATGACCAATGACGGCTGGTTCGGCGGCGCCGACGATGGCCGATGGTGGCACGTGATGATGGGGCGATGGCGGTGCGTGGAATTGGGGACGCCGATGGTGCGGGCGGCGAACACGGGCGTGTCGTGCGCGATCGATGCGAGCGGGCGGGTGACAAGTGGGCCTTCGACAGGAGGGCCGGCGCCGGGATCGGATGGCGTGCTGCTCGCGCCGGTGCGGCTTGCCGAACCGGACCACCTCACGCCGTACGCTCGTGGCGGCTGGCGATCGACGTGGGCCATTCTGGCGTTGGGCGCGTTGGCGTCGGTGATGGCGCTGATTGGCGGGCGGGGCACGAACCAGCCGAAGGACGCGGACGAACGGGCGCTGGACTCGAGTTCGGATCCGGGGCGAGATCACGGCCGAGATCAAGATGAGGCGGAGGCGACATGAACCAACCGAAGCGATGGATCGGACGGCTGGGTGTTTGCGGCCTGGCGATCGTGATGTCCGCGTGCGCGGGTGGGGGCGAGTCGTCCTCGTCCGACGATCCTCGCGGCGGTCGATGGGTCAACGGGCAATGGGTCGCCGCTCGATACGAGGAGCCGGTGCGACGTTCGCGTCTGCGTGAGCAGGCGCTGGATCGACTGCTCGAGGCGACGCGTGACCGCGATCCGCAGATGCGATGGAACGCGCTCGAGGCGCTCTCGGTGACACCCCGGCGGCTGGAGCCGCTGGTGCTGGAGGCCCTGCGCGACCCGAACGCGGGGGTGCGCACGGTCGCGGCGACGCTGGTGGGGCGTGAGAAGTTGTCGGGTCTGACGGATCAGGTGTGGCCGCTGCTGCAGGACGCCTCGCCGTACGTGCGGGCCTCTGCGATCTACGCGCTGCGTTCGAACGGTGCGCAGCCGGACCCGACGCCCATCGGGGCGATGCTCACGAGCCATCCCTCGCCGCGGGTGCGGGCGCACGCGGCGTTTTTGATCGGCGAGATGGGAAACACGTCGGCGCTGTCGATGCTGCGCCAGGCGGCCGCGACAACGGACGCGCCGGGCTCGCAGTCGGAGCGTCGTCTGCTTGAGCTACAGATCGCCGAGGCGATGGTGAAGCTGGGCGACGAGGGCCAGATCCAGACGCTTCGGTCGGCGTTGTATCCCTCTCGCCCCGAGGAACTGGAGGCGACGCTGCTCGCGCTGCAGGCCCTGGGGGAAGTGGGGGATCGACGCCAGGTGGACGAGCTGCTCGCGGTGGCTCGCTACCGGGATGAGACCGGGGCGCCGATGCCGGCGGAGGTGCGTCTGACGGCGGGGCAGTCGCTGTTGAAGCTGGGCGAGCGAGGCGCCGTGCAGCTGGCCGACGAGCACCGTTTCGACGCGGCAGGGCGGATCCGGGCGTTGGCGGCGATCGCATATGGAGCGTCGGCGAACCTCGAGACGCTGCCCAAGCTCGAGGCGATGCTTGGGGACCCGGAGCCGGTCGTGCAGATCGCGGCGGCAGCGGGTATCCTCCGGATCAGCGACCGCGTCCAGAGCCGGTAGGCCGGGCGACGCGCCGCAGCACGATCACCGATCGGATCGCTCTACACTGCCTCGGGGCGTGGAGAGCGAGTCGGTGGTTTGGGCGACCCCGCCCACCCGAGCCTGTCCACGAGAGCCTGACTCTTCTCAAGAGAGATTGCACACGGAGATCGACGGTGCACGCACTCACAAAGGTCTTTGTCGTCTTCGCGGCGATTCTCAGCGTCATTTTGGCGGGCTTGGCGATTCCGTACGCCGTGAACGCCGAGCGGATCGCCAGCGCCAACGAGCAGCTTCGCACGCAGATCACGGCATTGGAGGCGGCGCGGGCGCAGGCGGCTGCGGCCGAAGACGAGGAGATCGGTCGTCTGAAGCTTGAGTCGCAGGCGGTGGCGAACGAGAACCAGCAGCTCGAGTCCGACAAGACGCGGCTCGAGCGCGAGGTGGCGCAGCTGCAGCGTGATCGCCGGCAGGCCGAGGCGTCGCGCGACGCCGTGGGCGGCCAGGTTGACCAGCTCAACGAGACGCTGCAAACGCAGGCGACGCTGCTGTCGAACGCGAACTCGGAGCTGACCGATCTTCGCGACAACGAGCTGCGATTCCGCCGCGAGAAGCTCGACCTCGAGGATCGCATCAGCGACCTGGAGAGTCAGAACGAGGTGCTGACACAGACCGTGCAGGCGCTGCAGGAGCAGCTGGCCGAGGTTCGCACGGCCGTCGCGACCGGCGACAGTCGGGGCGAGGCGGGCGGCGTGTTTAGCGAGAGCGGGGAGCCGTTCGTCGCGGTGGGGGCCCCGATCATCGGCACGGTGCAGCAGGTGCAGGTCGATCCCTCGACGGGTCGGACCATGGCCCGCGTGAGCCTGGGCTCGAACGACCGCATCCAGCGGAACCAGAAGCTGTTCCTGGCGAGGGGCACCGATCGATTCATTGGCAATCTGGTGGTGGACGAGGTTGATCTGAACTGGGCCGTGGGCGAGGTGGACACCTTGGGCATGGGCGACCGCGTGCAGCCGGGCGACACGGTGCTGACCACGCTGCAGTGAACCGAGGCGACCGCCGGCTGCGTCGGCGATTTGAGATAGGGGCGGACACCCATGGCTGATTACGGGATGCAGATGCCGGGCGGACGGGGCCACCGCGGTCCGACGGCGAACGTGTACACGGCGTTGAGCTTTGTCTCGGTGGTGGCGCTGATCGCGACGTGCGCGGTGGTGTACATGGCCGCGGCGAGGGTCTCGCCCGAGTCGGGCAATCCGCTGGCGTTGCAGGACGCGGACCCCTCGAAGGTGCGCGTGAGCGGGCGATAACGGCAACGGGAGGACCCGAGCGGGTCGCTAGATCGGCTCGATCGACCCGAGGCGTGGCTTGCCAAGCCGCGTGGGCTTGACTCGGGCGAATCGTGGCCTACATTCGATGCCTGAGAGATGTGCTATCGGGGCGGTAGCTCAATTGGTTAGAGTTCCGGACTGTCGATCCGGTGGTTGCGGGTTCGAGTCCCGTCCGCCTCGCTTGAACGAGAGC
>JBCAXI010000239.1:0-4733 GCA_038534175.1 Planctomycetota bacterium
GCTCGAGGGCGCGATCGATCTGCAGGAGGTCCGCATCTGGTACGACCCCGCCACCCTGCTCCCGCGCCTGGCGATGCAGGTGGACGTCTCGGGCGACGAGACGTTCGTGCGGCTCAAGAACATCCGCGTCGATAACCAAATCGACGACGCCGACATGACCCTGATCGATACCGACCGCCCGGCGCCGCCGACATGGGCGGTGCAGACGCACCCCTTCCGCGAGCCCGCCGCGGCGATCCAGTCGAACGCGGGCGGCGAATAGCCGATCGAATACCGAGTTCGCCCCACCCCACCCCAGTCCGCCCAAGCGCACCCCGCGCCGCTCGCACAAAGGATGGTGCATGCGTCTGAAGCTGCTCACGATCGTCGGCCTGGTCGCGACGCTCGGCCCCCCGGCGATGGCACAGGTCCAAGACCTCACGCCCGAGGGCGCCCTGCCCACGCAGCCCACCGGCGAGCGCGTGGTCAACACCGACCAACCCAACGTGGCACCCGAGATCCTCCGGCGACTCGAGGCGCCCTTCCTCACGCCCGAAGAGGGCGCGGCGCTTCGCCTCTTCCACGGCGTCTGGCGTGAGAGCGATCTCGAAGATCCCACCGCACAAGCCCACGCCGCGCTCATCGCGGGCGACTACCGCAACGCCACGCTGCTCGACGCGGCAACCGACCCGCTGCTCCGCGCCGAGGCCCTGCTGCACGCCGGCGAGCTCGAGCGCACACTCGCGGTGCTCGATGGCGTTCAGGATGACGCCCAGCAAGTGCGCGCCGCGCGGCTTCGTGCCGAGGCGCTGCACCTGCTCGGGCGATTCGACGAGGCCGACGCGGCGCTCGCACCGATCGAGGCGCGACTCATCGCCGACGACGCGACCGCCGAGGAGATCGCCGAGGGCGTGCGCGCGCTGCTCCGGCAGACCCACCGGCAAGGCCCGAGCGACGCGGCCGGCGACTTCAAGGCGATGGTCCGCATGCTCGCGCACGCACGCCGACTCGACCGCCTCGACTGGCGCGTGCGCCTCGCCGAGGCCGAGCTGCTCTACGCGAAGGACAACCGCAAGGAGGCGCACGACGCGGCCCGCGAGGCGCTATCGATGAACCCGAGCGCGGCGCGCGCGTGGCGATTGCTGGGACGCCTCGCGGTGGACAGCTTCTCGTTCGACGCCGCGCTCGAGACCGCCGATCGACTCGACGCCGTGGTCGCGTCGGTTGCGGACGGGGACGCCGTCTCGATCGAGGCGGCCCGGATCCGCGCGGGCGCGCGCATCCGCCAGCGCGACGCGAAGGGAGCGCTCGAGATTCTCGCCCCCGCGATGTCGCTCTATCCCGAGAGCCGGTCGCTGCGCGCGCTCCACGCCGCCGCCACGGCCTGCACCTTCGACCGTGACGCCGCTAACGACCTCCTCACCGAGCTTGACGAGCGCAGCCCGGGCGTAGCGCTCGGGCACTACGAGGTCGGCCGCGCCCTCTCCGAGGCCCGCCAGTACGACTGGTCGCGCGACTATCTCGAAGAGGCCACGCGCCGCGAGCCCAACTGGCCCGATCCCTGGATCCAGCTCGGGCTCATGGAGCTGCAGGCCGGGCGCGACCTGCCCGCGAAGCGTGCGCTCACCCGCGCCCGCGAGCTCGATCCCTTCCACCTGCGCGCTGACAACAGCCTCCGGCTCGTCAACGAGCTGCTCTCGTGGCCGACCATCGAGACCGACCACTTCGTCATCCGCTACCGGGACGGGATCGATGAGGTGCTCGCGCGCGAGATGGCCGGCACCGTCGAGCGCGTGCACGACCGCGTCACGGGCGACGCGCCCGGCGGCCTCGACCACACGCCCACGCAGAAGACGCTCGTCGAGCTCATGCCCGACCACGCCTGGTTCAGCGTGCGCATCACGGGCGTGACCGACATCTGGACAATGGCCGCCGCGACCGGCCCGGTCATCGCGATGGAGGCGCCCCGCGCGGGCCGCGGCAAGCAGATCGGCCCGTACGACTGGGCCCGCGTCTTCCAGCACGAGTACACGCACACCGTCAACCTCGACCGCACGCGCAACCGCATCCCCCATTGGTTCACCGAGGCCAACGCGGTGTACAACGAGGACGGCCCGTGGGACGAGCGACGCGCCCGTCTCCTCGCCCGCGTCATCGACACCGACGGGCTGTTTGACTTCGAGCGCGCCAACCTCATGTTCGTCCGTCCCGAGGGACCGACCGACCGCGCCCAGGCGTACGCCCAGTCCGCGTGGATGTACGAGTACATGCTCGAGCGTTGGGGCAACGAGGCGCCGCTGGCGATCATGGACGCCCACCGCGACGGGCGCACGCAGGACGAGGCGATCCGCGCCGGGCTCGGCATCGAGACCGACGAGTTTTTCAGCGACTTCACCGCGTGGGCCGAGGATCGCGTCGCGGAGTGGGGCCTGTCGATGCCCGAGGGCGTCCCGCCCGTCGAGCAGCTGGTCGAGCGCGAACGCGTGCGTCGCGCCGCCGAGAAAAACGCCAAGCCCAAGGCCCCGGGCGTGTTCGACCCCAAGATCTTCGAGCTCGAGGACGCCTTCGCGCCGCCCGAGACCGAGGACATCAAGGTCACGCCCGAGCTGCTCGAGACTTGGCTGGCGCGATACCCCGATCACCCCGACCTGCTCCAGCTCGAGATCGAGCGCATCCTCGATCGCACGGGCGGGCTGCCTCGCGCCGAGCACATGGCCCTCATCGAGCGCTACGCCGGGCGGCGACCGATCGACCCCCTCGCGCACCGCGTGCTCGCGCAGATGTACCTCGACGGCGTCGGCGAGCGGCTCGACCCGCCCGTCGGCCCGGAGGGCGCCATCCCGCACCTCGAGTGGCTCGACGCGCGAGAGATCCACAGCCCGAGCTACGCCAGCGAGCTCGCCAGGCGCTACGCCGCGCAGCGCGACTGGGGCCGCGCGACCGACAAGATCGAGCGCGCGCTCTCCATCGATCCGTTCAACGCGCCGCTCCGCGAGCTCGCGGCGACCATCGCGATCCAGGCCGGCTCGCTCGATCAGGCCGCCCATCAGATCGAGGCGCTGGCGATGCTTGAGCCCGACCGGTCGATCCATCAACGCCGACTCGACGCGATCAACGCGCGACGGGCGCCCTAGCGATCACGCCGCCTCGACCTCGCGCGTCCCCGCGCCCTTGCCCTCCGCCGGCGGCGGCTCGGGCGACTCGTTCAAGGGCCACCCCGTCCACTCGGCGAATCGGCGACGCAGATCGTCCGCGTACTCGCGCGGCTTCATGCCGCTCGACGCGTAGTCGATCGGCTCGCCCACGCGAATGCGGCTGCTCGATCGCCGCCACAGCGAGGCCCACGCCGGATCGACCTGCGGCGTCCCGTCGATCACCACTGGCAGCACCGGCGCGCCCGTCTTCGAGATGATCAGCCCCACGCCCCGCTGGAACGGCATCAGCTCGCGCGGCGGACGCTCGATCCCGCCCTCGGGAAAGATGCCCAGCACCCCGCCCGCCTTCACATGACGGATCGCCTCGCGAGCCGCGAGCATGTCGCGCTGACCCTGGCGATCGACGAAGATGATCCGGCTGAACGACCAGAACCACTCGAGCCCCTTGGCCCGCATGTCCTCGGCCATCATCCAGCGGATCTCGAACGGGCACACGCCCTGCAGCAGCAACGGATCCACGCCCGCGGTGTGGTTCGCGACCACGATGAGCGGGCCCGGATGCCGCGATGTGGGGATGTGCTCGCGGCCCTCGACTCGGAGGCGATGTACCAGCCGCCCGTAGATCAAAAACCCGCGGCATGCGAGGCCGGTCGTCAGGTCTTGTCGCGGATTATCCAACAACCAACGAACAAACAGGCTGATGAGCAACCAGACCGCAACCGCGAGGATGACCCACAGGACAACCGACACCCACCATGTTAGCGGTCAGTAACGCTCTCGAAGCGGTCATCGGAGGATGATGACAAGTCGTGACATCTCGCGCCGTAACGAAAGAACTGAACGGGGTATGTTTGCCCAAAGAAGTATCGGATGGGCCGTAACGAGTTACGTAGACTGCGAACAATGTCCGATCTCTGGGGGGAGCGACGATCGATGGCCCGGGCCGGCGTGCAGCCGTTGGCGACCCGCATGCGCCCCCAGACCATCGATGAGGTGGTTGGGCAATCGCACCTGCTCGGGCCCGGCAAGCTGCTCCGCCGGATGCTCGACGCCGACGCGATCACGAGTCTGATTTTTCACGGCCCCCCGGGCTGCGGCAAGACCACGCTCGCCGAGGTCATCGCCCAACAGACCCGAAGGGTGGTCGTGCGCGAGAACGCGGCGGTCGTGGGCGTGAAGCGCATCCGCGAGATCGTCGAGGCCGCGGACGACCGCGTGGTGCAGAGCGGCACGCGGACGATTCTCTTTCTCGACGAGATCCACCGCTTCACGCGCTCGCAGCAGGACGTGCTGCTGGGCGACGTGGAGCGCGGGCTGATCACGCTGATCGGCGCGACGACGGAGAACCCGCAGTTCGCATGCAACGCGGCGCTTGTCAGCCGCAGCACCCTCATGCGGGTGGAGCCTCTGAGCGAGTCCGACATCGAGACGCTCGTGCGTCGAGCGGTCACGGAACCCGACCGAGGATTCGGGCGAACCACCATCACGCTTGACGACAAGGCCGTGCGCGTGTGGGCGGTCAAGTCCGACGGCGACGCGCGTCGGGCGCTCACCGCGCTCGAGGTCGCGGTGCTCTCGAGCGACGCCGAGGAAGGCCAG